>JADLAJ010000043.1 GCA_020848255.1 Chitinophagales bacterium | reverse complement strand
ACTTAGTAAATATCAACAATTAAACTTTGCAGCAAAGGTAGAAAGCAAGGGATTATATGCAAAAGTAAGTGTTTTTTGAAATGTTTACCCTATGTTTACCCCAAAAAGAAAATAGCGATGTAACTCATTGATTTACATCGCTATTAGGAAATAATTGGCGGTCCGGACGGGACTCGAACCCGCGACCCCGTGCGTGACAGGCACGTATTCTAACCAACTGAACTACCGAACCTTGCTTTTTTAAGCGAGTGCAAATATACTATATTTTTCTAAATACACAAGTCTATTTTCAATTTTATAATTCCCTAACATAAAATGAGTGTATTTTTTCAAATACACTCTTCACATAAAGCCATTACAAAAATAAGCATATGATGATTATGGTTTTCACATTCGAATAGTTCTTTGAACTATTATAGAAATAATTTAACAACAATATTTTTTGTTACAACAGAAGAATCTCCATTCGCATTTTTTGCAGTTAATTGAATACCTATAGTATTATAACCACTAGGTGCAGTTAGTATGTCTGAGTCCCAACCATAGTTTTTTGTTGCATTGGTTGTTGTTGCAGAAGTGCCATCTCTAAAATCCCAACGAAAAACAGTTGCATTTTCAGAGGTGTTAGTAAATGCAAACGTTTCATCTGCGTCTAGGGTGTCATTTGATGTGATGTTGAAACCGGCAACAGGTTTCGGCGAGTTGTCTTCTTTTTTACAAGCAATTGCCAATAATGCCATTGCAAATGCAAGCAGGGTTAATTTAGTTTTTTTCATTGTGTTTAATTTAAATTGTTTTAAGAATGACACAAAGATGCAGCGAAGGCATAACCGTTTTGTATCAAAACTCATGAATGGTGGTTTTGATTTCACGAACGGTAAAAAATAAAAAGGAAAATTATCCTACAGTCGAATCGACTCTATCAGTTTTTGGAAATCGTCTTTGCGTTCACGTGCTACCGGAACAGAGACATTATTGGACATTAAAATGCTGCCGCCATCTGATTTTATATACTGCTGAATGGCATCGGTATTAATAACATAGGAACGATGAATGCGGAAAAAATTTTTATTGTCTGACAAGATAGTTTCAAACTCTTTTAGTTTTTTACTAATCAGCAGTTTTGTTCCGTCTTTTAAAATCACATGTGTGTAAGCTCCTTCCGCTTCTAAATAAACAAGATCAGCCAGCTCCACAAACCGTAATCCGTCAGCAACCGGCAAGGCTATTTTTTTTAGTATGTGTTCTTTCAGGTTTTCTTTCAGCGTATCCAGTCTTTGTGTTATTGTAGAAGTGGCATTTCGTAAACGGATGGCCTTTTCGACAGCTTTTACCAGCAGCGAAATCTGAATGGGTTTGACCAGGTAATCCACTGCCGAAACCTCAAAAGCTTTTAGTGCAAAATCATTATGCGCGGTGCAGTAAATTAGTTCAAAATCTGTTTTATCTACAAAATCAAGCAGTTGAAAACCATTATAAACCGGCATATCAATATCGGAAAACACTATATCCGGCTTGTACTGATGTATTGCTTTTACAGCGTTCGGTACATCTTCCGCCTGTGCAACAATTTCAATTTCAGGACAATTTTCCTCCACTAATACCTGCAATAATCGTCGTGCTTTTGCTTCATCATCAATAATAATGGCTTTGTAGGTCATACCACCAAAATAAAAGAATTAATTCAACATATACAAGGCTTTTTTACCATTTATGAAATCAAAACATCCGTTTATGAAGTGTACAAAAAGAATGCTTCTGTATTATTTCAAATTTGCACCGAATAAATTACTAATTCTAAAAAACAACAACATGAACAAATCAATCTTAACGGTCATGATAGCTCTCACCATGCTACTGACCAATTCAACTATCAGTTTTGCCAATTCCAAAACGAAAACAAGTGTTTACAGCGGTACTTCCATCAGTATCAAATTAAAGAATGACACCGATGATGAAATGACGGTCATCAATGCAGGCAGCGGCGGCACTTATCGCTTATCCAAAAACACGGTGGTAACCATTAAAATGGACGAAGGCGACAAACTTTTTGTCTATGAAAAAGGCAAAAAAGGCGCTTTGTTACTGGTGGCTTCTTCAGAAATGGATGGCAAAGTACAACTGGTAAGCAAATTATAATTCAAACTTATTTTTTAATCAATTTCAATAAAAAAAACGAAATGAAAAAAACAACAAAATTATTCGCTATCACAGCCATTGCAGCAACTACCTTATTTTCTGCCTGTAAAAAAGAAGAAGAAAAACCTGCTACTAAACCTGTTGAAGAAACCATGGCTGCTAAATTTGAAGATGATGGTTTTGGTACCCGCTCTAACAGTAGCAATTACATCATGACTTTCAGAGCAGGAAATGCCGGAAAAATCACACATTTAGGTGCACGATCCGGTGCTGGCACTTACAATCTTGCTTTAATAGATTCAAGTTCTTTAGCTGTACTAAGAACTGCAAGTGTGACTGTAACTGATTCCACAAAATTCAGTTATTCAGACGTTGAGGATATAGATATTGCAGCTAATAAGACGTATTACTTATCCATAAATATTCCGGCTGGCAAGAATACACTATTCTACGTTATGGACACAGAACAATTCCCTGTTACATTTAACAACTTCACCTTCTACAACACCCTTTACATGGAAAGTACAGATGCAGGAGATATCTCAAATGAATCTGCTTTTTACAGTAAATCTTTTGCAGGAATTCCGGGATTTTTATTTGTAGAAAACTAACCCCAAAAACCATAAAACTATGCAAAAATAATTGTTTTTTTCATTAACAATTGTTTTGTAGCGATGCTGAAAAGCATCGCTTTTTATATTGCAGAAAAGACACCGCTCATAAACTAAAAGCTACCATTCGTGAAGTCGTCATATTGCAACATCACTTAAACAAATAAATTTGTAACAGAAAAAAATTATCAATTAAAACAAACTAAAAAATGAAAAACACAATCAAAATTTTCGGAATCACAGCATTATTCGCTACAGTATTATTTGCATCTTGCAAAAAAGAAGACAATTCACCAAAGCCAGTTGCTGACTTCAGTATTTCATCAAGGTATTCTACAAGAGTAGATACATTTTTCTATGGCGACTCTGTATTATTTAATAATTTATCTACAGATGCTGATACTTATCTTTGGAGTTTTTCAGATGGCACTACAAGCACAGAAAAAAATCCTAAAAAGTATTATGTAAATCCAAGAACAACCGAATTTATAAATTTACCTGTAACACTAACTGCAACAAAAGGCGGAAAATCATCTACAAAAACTAAAACTATTGTAGGCTGGTGGGATTAAGATAAATAGAAAATAATTGTTTGATTCATTTAACAATTGTTTTGTGGCGATGCTGACAAGCATCGCTTTTATTATTAGAGCACTATATTAGTTTAGTAAATTTTAAAAGATTTTCACCATTTATGAAGTGAAATATACCATTCGTGAATTGACATAAAATATTAAAATACAAACACGGCATCTTTGCATCAACAAAAAAATTATAAAAACAACTAAAACAATTTTAAAATGAAAAAACAAGCAACAAAATTATTCGCCATCGTAGCCTTATTTGCTACTGTATTATTCGCATCTTGCAATAAAGAAGAAACCGCAAATCCGGTGGCAAGCTTTACGATTTCACCAAACGACACATTAAACTACAATGAAACATTCACTTTTACCAACACATCTACCGATGCCGATTCTTATTTATGGAATTTTGGAGATGAAAGCACAAGCACTGCTGTTAATCCTACAAAATCAGATTATGCATATCCTTCTGAAGAAGGACCATGTTTGATATCGTTTGTAGTAACTTTAACAGCAACTAAAGATGGTAAATCATCAACAACAAGCAAAACTGTTTATGTAAATTACTGTGAATAATCTCCGGTAAGTTTAAATAAGTAATATAAGCGATGGCAGATGTCATCGCTTTTTTATTATACCGGAATCTGAATAATCACTCTTGTACCGGATGTATTTCCGCTTTCATCTTCTTTGTCTTCAAACTGCACTGCTATCATTTCTTCTTTTCCCTGATTTAGAAGGCGGAGTCTTTTTTCCGTGGCAGAAGTAGAAAATGACACATGAGATGCGGATCTGTTCTTATGGAGGCTCGCGGATGCCTGCCTGCCAATTCCGTTATCATCTACTGAACATTTAAGTACGTTTGCATCTTCATCCAGCTCAAAATAAATATCCAATTGCTTTGATCCTTTTTTGTGCAGCAAACCATGTTTTATACTATTTTCCACGTACGGCTGTATCAGCATAGGCGGTAAAGTGGTATAATCTTCATCCAGATTATCTGACAAATGAATTTTGTAGGAAAAATCATTTTCAAACCGCATGCATTCCAGCTCGAGATACTTTGTAAGTATGTCAATTTCTTCGGCCAGTTCTATCTTCTGCTTACCCGAAACATCCAGAATTTTACGGGTGAGCTGCGCAAAATTCCCCATCTGCTCATTGGCCATCTTTTTATCTCCTATCGTATATAATTCCTGAATAGAATTCAATGCATTGAAGATAAAATGCGGATTCATTTGCGATTTCAGTGCTGTTAATTCGCTTTGTGTTTGCTGCAACCTTAGTTGATTTAATGCAGCTTCTTTTTTTTCAGATTCGTATTTTAACTGTAAGGTATTAAAAGATTTGATCTTATCATTGTTCAACATTTTTTCTTTTACATCAATATATTTTTTAGAGGTTTGAAAAGCATTTTCAAAATCTTGCTGTTTTTCATAAATATCCATTACTTGTTTTAAAATCAACATCTCTCTCGATGTATCTTGCATCTCTTTTGCCATTAATATCGCTTTGCCTGCAGCATCTAATGCTTTTTCAAATTGATTTAATCTTGAATAACAATAAGTAAAAGAATAAAGATTAACCACTTGAATAGTTATATAATCATTTGCTTCACAAATTTCATGAGAAATTATTATATGCTGTAAAGCTTCCTCTGGTTGGTTTAATAACATCAGATGCCCTCCAAAATTAGATTCGCTGATGGCTATTCCATATCTGTTATTTAATTTTTTTGAAATTTCTAATGCTTTTTGCGAATAAATAATTCCATTTTTAGGATCGTTTAAATAACAATAAGCAGCATCTATATTTATATACATTTGTGCATGAACAATATCCAACGGAATATCACTTATTTCCTCTTCTATTTCTTTATAAATTCGTAATGCTTCTATATATTGTTGTGTATGTATATACACCATCGCTATGTTTGCTTTAGGTTTTATTCTGTTTTTCCAATTCTTGCTTCTCGCTAAAATCAAATCTGCGTTTAGATAATTTTTTAGCGCATTTTCAATATCGTTTAAAAGATAATAATATACGCCAAGCTGAAGTATAGATAAACCAATACCTTCCTGATATTGTAATTCTTCTGCTATTGTTAATGCTTCTTCTATCAGTAATTTCGTTTTATCCAGGTCAACATTTAAAAAATACACTACTAACTGATTTAGCAAATCAACCCGTTCTATACATGGTGCAATTGTAGTATTTAATTTTGATTCTAATTCTTTGATAGTTATATCTTCAGCCATACTAATTCAACATTGAGTTTTATGCGGAAAGCGATAAAGATATTAAAAAAATCAAAAAAACACTTCCTGCAAAATCAGAACATATTATTATTGGTAATTACCACCATTCATTGTTTTATTGTAAATTTACAGCCTGATGCTGAACAACATAAAACACTTTATTTTTTATCTTTTTCTACGACTACGTACCAAAAAAGAAATCGTACGTCAGCCTGTTTCTCTTGCCATGGCAAAAACAATTGGTATATTATTTTATGCAGATGATGTCACTAAAAATGACGTTTTACTGGCTTTCATACAACAATTAAAATTACAACAAAAAGATGTACAATTATTAGGTTATATGCAAAAACGTGAGTTTGGTTTTGTCTATCCGTTCCCGTTCATCACCGACAAGGAAACCGGATGGTATGGCAAACCGGGCGGACAGGGCACGCATCACTTTATTGAATCTCGGTTTGATTTACTGATTAATTTCAGCCTGGAAGAGTGCCTGCCGCTGGAATATATTTCCGCCGTATCTCCCGCAGGATTCCGTATCGGTTTTAATAAAGCCGAAGAGAATGCTAACTATGATTTAATATTAATTCCCAAAGAAAACAAGAATATTTCTAACTTAATTCAGAACTTAGAGCATTACTTAAAATAGATTTTCACACAGAGTATGAGCACATTAAATTTAAAAGGTGTTGGTGTGGCCCTGGTTACACCATTTAACGAACAAAAAGAAATCAATTTCACAGAGTTTGAGAAAGTAGTAAACTATGTAATTGATGGCGGCGTGGATTATGTAGTGGTTTTAGGCACTACAGGTGAATCGGTAACACTGGATAAGCAGGAAAAGCAGGATTTAATAAAGGCTTGTGTGGAAGTAACCAACAAACGCGTTCCGGTGATTGCGGGATTCGGTGGCAACGATACCAGAAGCATTATCTATGATATCAATGATGCGGATCTGAGCGGTGTGGATGGAATCTTATCGGTTTCTCCTTATTACAATAAGCCGACTCAGGAAGGCATTTACGAGCATTACAAGGCAATTGCCAACAATACGGAATTGCCAATCATCTTATACAATGTCCCTGGAAGAACGGCTTCTAACATCCGTGCAAGTACAACGCTGCAGCTGGCACATGATTTTAAGAACATTGTGGCCATTAAAGAGGCCAGCAACGACTGGATGCAAATTTTCTGGCTGGCACGTGAAAAACCGCAGGATTTCTTACTGATTAGCGGAAACGATGATTTGATTGTCCCGCAGATTTCCATCGGATATGACGGCGTGATTTCCGTAATTGCGAATGCAACGCCAAAACATTTTTCTACCATGGTGCATCAGGCGCTGGATGGCGATTTTGCTTCTGCGAGAAAGACGGTGTATGAGTTAGACGAATTAATCACCTATCTGTTTGAGCAAGGCAATCCTGCCGGCGTAAAAGCAGCTATGAAACATCTGGGTGTGTGCGACGACCATGTTCGTTTGCCTTTGATGCCTATCAATGCTGATTTGCGCAAGAAAATTGCTCAGAAAGTAGATGGATTGTTTGTTGCGGGTTGATTATAACACAAACAACTTTCTTCTTCTAACTTCATCTTTCAACAATTTCAATTCACGGCCCATTTGTCCGGCTACACTGGTATTTTCCTGTGCACGGCGGATAAGATAAGGAATAACATCTTTCACCGGTCCGTAGGGCATGTATTTACTGGAGTTGTAATTTTCTTTCGCGATATTAAAACTGATATGGTCGCTCATTCCCAGCAGCTGCGAAAAATGTACGTGCGGATGATTATTTGGCAAGTTCTTTTGCTGCATTAATTGCGTGGCAAGCAGGGTACTTTCTTCATTGTGGGTAGCCACGCAAACCGCCACCTGTTCAATATTATTAATGGCAAATCTCAAAGCGTCGTTGTAATCCTTATCCGTATTTTCCTTGGATGTCTGAATAGGATTTTCGTAAGCAAGTTGTTTTGCACGCAGTTCTTCTTTTTCCATATAGGCACCACGCACCAGTTTTGCCGCATAGATAAATCCTGCCTGCTTTGCCTGCTCCACGGTATCCTTAAAAAACTGTAATCTGTCTTTTCGGTACAACTGCACAGTATTGTAAATAATCGGTTTTTCCTTATTGAATTCTCTCATCAGTTCAAAAGTCAAATCATCCAGCGGCTGCTGAATCCAGCTTTCTTCCGCATCCACAAACAGGCTGACATTATTCTCAAATGCCAGTTTGGAAATGGAATAGATTCTTTCTTTGGAGGCTTTATAGATTTCATTTTCTTTGTCCGTCAGTGTTTCCTTCGCATGCAATTTCTCCAGAATAGAAAACGGAATCAGGCCGGTAAACTTGGAACATACGATATCTACCGCAGCATTGTCTTTTGCAAATAAAATAGCTTCTTTGATAGCATTTGCCGTTCTGGTAAAATCCTCTTCATTTTCCTTTCCTTCCACACCGTAATCCAAAATACTTTGTACTTTGTAGTCATACAACTGATTGATTTTTTTAGTCGCCAGTTGCAGGGAATCTCCGCCGCAAAATACCGCGTAGATGGTCGGGCGCATTCCTATCGCCACCGGAATCTTAAATCCTGCATCCATCATTTTAGAAGCGGCACGTGTTCCGAATTTCACCAGCCAACCCTGATTAATCAGACGAAAAATCTGGTAATCGCGAATCAATTCGTAATTCGGTTTGTAAGCAAATGCGTTTTCTGTATTATCGAAATTTAATGTAATCATTGGTTAACAATTGATGTCTAGACGTTGAATAGTTATGCAAAATTACTAATTTTTATACACTATGGACAATCGACCATTAACTATCGGCTATTCCATATTTCCCAGCTTTTTTCAGCCTGCAGGTATAACATCTCCAGTCCGTTTTTTGTTTGAGCGCCACACTGTTTTCCTTCGTTCAGGAATTGCGTTTCTTCCGGGTTGTAGATTAAATCGTACAGCAAATGCTTATCCGTTATAAAATTATAAGGAATATCCGGTGAATTTTGAACATTTGGATACATACCTATTGGAGTGCAATTAATAATTACCAAAGAACGACTAACAATACCTTCGTTCAATTCATGATATGAAATTGACTTTTCAGTTTTATTTCTGGAAACATATTGAAATTCAATTCCAAGCTTTTTTAATACATATTCTACAGCCTTGGAGGCGCCACCGGTTCCCATAATAAGTGCGTCTGTATGATATGATTTTAGCAATGGTCTTAAACTCATTTCAAAACCATAACAATCCGAATTGTATCCGATTTTTTTTCCGTTAATAAATTTAATGGTATTGACTGCACCAATAGCTGCTGCTTCATTATTCAACTCATCTAAAAAGGGAATGATTTTTTCTTTGTATGGAATGGTGACATTTAAACCTGCTAAATTTTTATGTTGTTCGCACAAATCAACAAAATCTTCTATGCTTTCCAGCGGAAAGACATCGTATTGACAGTCGTATATGTTTTCTTTCTGAAATTTCTCTGTAAAATATCCTTTGGAAAAAGAATGTGATAAAGGATAACCTATTAAACCAAATTGCCGCATAAACTAATTAATGATTAACGATGAACAATGAACGATTTAATAAATGATACATAATTTTTGAATGTCTGATGGTTAATCGTTAATTGTCAATTGTTCATTAATTATATTCTGCCAGGATATTAGTGATGGTGACATTATCTTTCAATTCTTCACTGAAATCAAAAAGTGTATCGTGTGCGCCAAAGTTTTCTTCCAGCAACATTCGCAATAACACTTCGCCTTCCTTAAGTTTATTTTCTATAAAGGCAATCGCACAGATAGCATAATTCAGCTCAATCGTTGTTTTACAAACTTCCGCTCCTTTTACCAAAATCTCGCGGGCTGTTTCTGTGTCGCCGTTTACAGCCATAATTTTAGCCAGAATAAAATAGGCTTCATGTCGTTTTACAAAAATATCAATGGCAGTTTCGCAGGCATCAATGGCAACTTCCGTTTCACTGATTTCCATGGCTGCTTCTGCCATTGCCAGACAAAATTCATATTGTTCCTTTTCCAGCTCATTTGCTTTCTGGAATGATTTGTAAGCCTGTTCCCAAAGCCCTTCATGTTTATAGGTTTCACCTATTCTGAAATAGGCATCCGACAAAGACGGATTATCGTGTACGGCTTTTCGGTAGCAATAACGTGCCATTTTCATATCCCCTAATGCCTCATGACATTTTCCCTGTAAGAAATAGATTTCATCATCTGCTTCAAATGTGTTGCACATTTCCCTGATGACTTCCAGCGATTTTTTAAATTCTCCTTTTTTGAAGTGTAACTCTGCAATATCCTGATAAACAAAATCTGCATCATCGTTAATTGCCAATACATATTCAAATGCTTCAATCGCATTTTCGTATTCATCCACCCCTCGATAAGAACAGGCCAGATTATACCAGGCAAATTCATTATACGGATTGATGTCGATTAATTTTTTATGGAAAGGAATACTCTCTTCGTATTTATCGGTTATCTCCACACAATAATTAAAGCGGTTTAAAGCTTCTTCGTTGTTCGGATCAATTTTCAGACACGCAACTAAACAATCATACACCTCAAAGTATTTTTCCCAGTCTTCGTATACATCGCACAACTGAAGATAGATATCCGTTAAATCATCACGCTCAGAAGTTTCGAGTAATTTTTCCAAAATATCCACCGCTTCTTTGTAACGTGACTGAAAAGTAAAAATTTCTGCTCTCAGCAAATAGATACCGATTTCAGAACTGTCAAAAATTTCTGCTTTATCCAGAATTTCCAGGGCAAGCTGCAGTTGTTTCAGTTCAAAATAAACCTGTGCTTTCTTTATTAGTAAAATGGAAGAATAAGGATACTGCTGCAGCGATTTTTCCACTGCATTCATGGCATGTTCGAATTGTCCTTTCTCCTCATAATATTCTACAATGGCTTCATAGTCGTCCTGATCAAAGAAAGGCGTGTTATCGTTTTTTACCGATTGTTCGTACTGTGCTATTAATTCCGAAACATTTATATTGTCGTCGTTATCAAAATCGAAATTACTCATAGGCTATTCTATTTCAAAGTTAATACTTAATATTGTAATACAATTTAAGTCAAAAATTAATTGTTAAAGATGAAACCTACTTCAATAGTTATTAACATTTTGGTATTACTAACATATTGTTCCGCTTACGGACAAGATTCTGTTTCCATTAACAATAATTCTTCTGAGGAAGTTCACTTTAAGCGACTGAATACGGTACAGCAGAAGTATTTGCATTGGGTAGACAAGAAAAACCGTGAATTTCCGTTTGGCGTGCCGGCTATTGCTTACAATAAATATGACGGCGTACAAATTGGCGCATCGTTGATTAATCTTAAACAGCCGGTAAAAAATGTAGATTTCACAGCTACTATGCTGTATGGTATCAAATCAAAGAAAGTAAATGGAACTGCTAATATTGATTATTATATAAAACCCAAAAAAAGTGTTGTTTCTTTGATAAAACCCGGCGTCAAATTTCAATCATTTACCTACTATGATTATGTAAAACCGCTGAAATATTACGCCATCCATCCTGAAATTGTACTGACGCTCAATCACAGAACTGAAAAACTGGAAAAACTGGAGCATCAGTTATCTTTTACCTCTCATGTTATTTTGAAAAAAGATTTGACCTATAATTTTATTGACAGCGTAACCACGGAATTGAAAGATACGCTGACACATTATTATGTTAATGTTCTAAAATACACGTTTAAGAGAAATGATAAGAACTTTCCATTTTCCGCAACAGTATCACTGGAGCAAACAAAAAATTTTGTAAAAACATACTTTGAAGCAAACTCATTTATTCGTTATCAATTAAAAGATTACAATACCGGTATTCACTTGCGAATGTTTGTTGGTGGATTTTTATGGCGTAGTAATAATTTCAGATTCAGATTATATCCTGATGTTGGATTTAATTTGAATGGCAAACGTGGTGAGCAGGATTATTTATTTAATGAATTATATGTTGGCAGAGATGAGCAGCAAAGTTTTGCAGGAAGACAAATAACAAGAACGGATGGTTTCTTTAAAATAAGTACGCCTTTCAATAGTATCGAAACAGGACAAACGGTAGATTGGCTGATGGCATTTAATTTTAAATTTGATTTCCCAATTAAATATGTTCCACTTAAACTATTTTTAGATTTAGGTTATTCTTATGATAATCATTTAAACCCTAATAATTTATTGCCTGTAAAAGGGTTTCAATATGATGGCGGCTTTATGTTCAGTTTCTTTGATGAAGGTTTTGAAATTTACTTTCCACTATTTTACAGTAAAGAATTTAAAACCTACTACAAATCCAATGCGCCGAAATTCGGACAGCGCATCTCCTTTCTGCTAGACTTACACAAACTGGAACTGCACAAAAAAATACGCAACATGAAATTTTAAAAAAAAAGTCCTGAGAAAATCAGGACTTAAATGGGTAAGGTTGTCTGGACTTTTATGTTTCTATGTTGCTAACAACTAATGTAAAAATAGGTGCTTCATTCTTAATATGAATTGACAGATGTCAATAAAGGTTAAATATTATTTCAAATGCAACTTTTTTTGATTTACATCATAAAATTCTTATTACATTGCATTTGAAACTAAAATTTAAAACCACTCATATACCCATAAATGGCTAACGTCTTTTATAAAGATTATACCCCCAGCGTAAAATTTTCAAACTCTAACAAACCGACCTACGAAGAATGTCTGGAATATTTTGTCCGGTTTCTGCATAATTTTTCTATTTTCAAATCCAAAGACTTGGAAGGATTAGAAAAATACTGGGAATATTGTGTAATGGCAAAAAATGATGCAATAGTTCTCCCGGGAGAAGTCTGCGAACATATCGTATTTATCTGCAAAGGAGCCATAAAACATTTTACCGGCGGACCGGAAAGTCAGTACATTATTGAATTTGCATCAGATTGTGATTTTAGTGCCGGCGTAAGAAGTTTTCTGGGAAGAATTAAAGCAGTTGATGGTTTTGTATGTGCAAAGCGCACATACGGGTTGAGAATTTCTTACAAAAAATACCACAAGCTGATTAAAGACAGACCTGCATTTGAACAGCTCTTAAATCTGATTAACGACAAAGCAAACCAGAACATCAGAAACCGACTAACTTCGTTTCAGTCGATGGATGCAAAAGGCCGTTATGAATTAATGCTGAGCCAGCACCCGGATGTTTTTGAAAAATTTACTATGCAAGATGTTTCTAACTATTTAGGAATTAAGGCGGAAACCCTAAGCAGACTAAAGAAAGAAATCGATAAAGTATAATTATTTTCTTCCGATTGGAAATGTCATGCAATGCGGACCGCCGCGCGCGCGAGATAATTCTGCCGATGGTATCGTAATAATCGTTTTATTCAACTCATCTAACGTATATTCTTCCGATAAAATTCTCTTTGCAGAAATTACGGTGAATCCGTTTTCTTTAAATGCATTCAGCGTTTTTAAATTGCGCTCATAACAATACGCCACACCCGGTTTTATTGCTACAAAATTGCATCCGTCCGTCCATTGTTCCCGTTGCGCAAAAGGAGAAACGCCATTGCCGCACGGAATAAATTTCATGTTCGGATAAATCTCTTTAATTAAATCTTTTAAAGTGGGATGTAAAATGGCGCGCTGATTATTTTTAGAATACGTGATAATATCTACTTTATCATTTTTCTCAAACATCAAAGGCGCAAAGCCTACGCAGGTATCTTCATCAATGATGGTAAAAATAGTATCAAGGTGCATACAGTAACGCTCGTTCGGAATTTCCACGATAGTTACAAAATCAACGACATCCTTTTCAAACAAATAATTTTTCAGTTCAAAAATAGCATCCAGCGAGGTACGTTCACTCTCGCCTACCAGTAAATGTCTCGGATGAATCAGCATAATGTCACCGCCTTCAATGGAAATACCGGAATCCGCTTCCAGATTTTCATCGATACAAAAATCAAATGTTTTATCTTTGAACGAAGCAAATATCGGATGATATTTAACAATAAATTTGGTGAGAAAATTCTCGCGTCTTCTTGCATTTTTATTGGCCTTGCAAACCACCAGATGGTCATTAATCACACAACCGATGTCGCGCGTAAATACCAAATTAGGTAATGGCTTAATCACACTTTCATCTGTATCCGGATGCACACCGGAAATCAGGGTTGCAGCCAGGTATTCCGGCTGAATCTGTTTCAGCATTTCATATTTCCCCAAACTCAAATCTTCATTATTGTAGATATATTGCAGTAATTCATTTCTCACCAACTCATCTTTTAAAATATCCTGCAAAAGTTGCTGTATATCGCACACATTGTCATCTCCCAGCAACATGCGCAGTGTTTGTGTAAACGTATAATGCTCTTCTATCATTCTTGGAAGAAAAACAATATCGTCGTACAATAACTCTTCCGCAATTTCCGGAGAAACATGGTCGATACCATTATCCGGTTCGTGAACGATTACTTTTGTTAAGGTTTGTATTTCGGAGTTGATTGTCATATTATTAGTCGTAAGTAATAAGGAGTAAGTAATAAGTAATTTGGTGTTGTAAAAGTACAAAAAAGAAAGCTTAAACAGAAAAAGTACTATAAATGAGCAACTTACATTTTCAACTTACACACCATTCTCACCGGCTGGTGGTCGGAATACTCAAAACCGTTCGCTTGTCCTTTTACTTCCAGCAATTCGATATTTGGTGACAGTAAATAAAAATCAATTACTGTGGTATATGTTTTGCCTGTTTCGTATGGAAAGTCTACTTTTCTGTTGGTTGGCGTATTTCCGTCAAAGGCAAATGTCCAGTCTTTATCCGCAAAGCCTTTCGGCACAGGCATTTCTTCATAATCACTGTTTTCTTTCAGCGGGGTATATCCCGGCGGAATCTGGTTCCAGTCGCCGCCCACTACCACATAGTTGCCTTTAGCGTATTCATCCACAATATACTTTTTGAAATAAGCCATTTCCTGTTTTTTAAGCGTTCCGCCATCGTACGCAGAATTATGCGTATTAATCAAAATCAATTGCTTGCCGTTTTTCAGGTTAAAATGATGTTTTACAAAACATCTGTCCAAGAAAAACAAACCTTTTGGCCAGGAAAAATTTGAAGGAAAAGCATATTTTACCGGCGTTCCCGCATCCTGATATTTATAAAACGTACCAATACCGCCCAGGACTTTCCCCATAGGTTCTGTTAATGGCATCACCACAAATTTTACGTCGTAGTTTTTTCCAAACACCGCTTTAAAATCTCCTAGTGTCTCAAACGCTTTCTGAAACTGGTCTACATGATAACTGCGTCGGGAATCTCTGTCGATTTCCTGAATATTGATGAAGTCAGCATCTGCTTTCCATTTATTAATGGTTTCAATAAATCCGTTAAAATTCTTATCAGACAATTCTTTTGTTGGACGCACCATTTTTCCGCCATCGTAAAAAAAATCAGATTCTTTACCCAAGCCGCAATAACCAATATTCCAGTCATAAAAAACCAGCGTATCTTTATCTATATCTTTCAGTTTTTCTTTCGGTATCAGCACTTCCGCATCTTCTTCCGGTTTGGGTTTATAATCGGTTAGCTGAGCATACAAAATAGATCCGATTACATACAAGCCAAACAGTAATCCTGCACCAAGTAGCATTTTTATTATCAGTATCATTGTCTTTTTCATGTTAATTGCTTTGTAAATGAATTCAAGAAAGTTAAATTTAGGTTTATTTTCTAACATAAATAATGAATACGATATGAAAAACACAATACTGAGCTGGAAATCAAATGATGGTTTGGATATTTTCGGGCAAAAATGGGAAAGTGAAGATAAACCGGCAAAAGCAGTCATTTGCTTAGTGCATGGTTTTGGCGAACACAGTTCCCGGTATGAGCATGTCGCACAATTTTTTACGGACAATAACTATGCGGTCATTGCATACGATCATCGAGGTCATGGCCGTTCAGGAGGTAAAAGAGGTCATTTTGTAAGTTATGATGAATTCATGAACGATGTAGAAAACCTGGTAAAACAGGCTGATAGTAATTTCCCGAATCTACCGAAAATTGTGTACGGGCACAGTATGGGTGGCAACGTAGTTGCAAACTATGCGATTAAACGAAATCCTAAAGTGGCGGGAATCATTTTATCCTCTCCGTTTTTCAATACCGCCTTTCAGCCACCAGCTATCAAATTAGCTGCAGGCAGATTAATGCGTAACTGGATTCCAACCTTCTCTTTACCATCCGGATTAGATGTAAATGCTATTTCCAGAGACAAAGAAGTGGTAAAGAAATATTCTGCTGACCCGATGGTTTTTGACAGCATTTCTTCTAAAATGGGTATTGAATTGATTGAATTCGGACAGGAAGCCGTGCAAAATGCGGCAAAGCTGACACTTCCAACACTCTTGTTTCACGGTACAGCAGACCAGCTGACTTCTTTTGACGAAAGTAAAAAATTTGCCGCTAACGCAGGTAAAAACGTAACTTTTATCGAATATAAAGGCTTATTTCATGAATGTCACAATGAACCTGAAAAAGCAGAAGTATTGCAAAATATGCTGAAATGGTGTAATAATTTAATCGGATAAAGTAGATAATTCCGATTTTAAATGTTATTTTTGTTATAACTATAGTTCTTTTTAAGTTTTCTTGTCTAATGTTGTAAATGTTCATTTGATTTGAGTTTTAAAAAGTTTGTAGTCTATTTTTAATTTTATAAATAAAAAAAATGAACATTTTTGTAGCAAACATTGAAAGAAAAGTTACTGACGAGCAACTTCAAGAGTTATTCCAACAGTACGGAGAAATCGCTTCTCTAAAGTTAATCAGAGACAGAGACACCGGCGTTAGCAAAGGCTATGCATTCGTGGAAATGTCAAATGATGACGAAGCACAAAAAGCTATCGACGCTTTAAACGAATTTGATTTAGAAGGCAGAGCATTAGCTGTTAACGAAGCTCGCCCTAAAACAGAGTACAAAAAATCCGGCGGTGGCGGCGGTGGCTACAAAGGTGGCGGCGGTGGCGGCTACAAAGGTGGCAGCGGCGGCGGCGGTGGCTACAACAAAGGTGGCTACGGCGGTGGCGGTGACAGCGGTTACAAAAAAAGATATTAATCTTACCATCCAATAGATATAAAGCCTTCGAGAAATCGGAGGCTTTTTTATTTACGGACAGTTAAAAAACAGATTCTGTATCGTAAATTGCAAATCGTAAATCTTAATTCTGAAATTCAATCATGCCTTCCAGTTCCTTTATAGAAAAATTATTAGTTCGATTAAAAAGTGGTGATGCCAGAAGTATTCATCAGAATGCACTGCCCGGAAATTTTGCACGTCTGGATATTTATGATTTGATGAACATTGAACCGAGTTTGCATTTAAAGTTTTTAGAAAACCTGCTGACTAAAAAAGAATTTAAATTTTCTGTCACCATAGACCCTGCTTTGCTGAATACTAAACCGGCAGAGGAAAAGAAAATCATTCAGAAAATCATCAAGCGATTAAATCACTTAGACTATCAGGAAAAAGAGGAATTCTCGGAGCATGGCTATCATTCGTTTGGTTTTGGATATCCGTTGTTAATTAAACGCGACCCGAATAATCCGGACAGAATATTGAAAGCGCCATTATTAATATGGTATCTCGATATAGAAAAAGACACACGAAAAAACAACACCTGGACTATTACCCGTGATGAACAGCATCCACTGATTTTTAATGAATTACTGCAATCTCATTTTGAAAGCACCGAAAAAATAAAAACGGATGATCTGGAATTATTGCTGGAAGACGATTTTATAGATGAAAAGCAATTAAATGAATTTTGCAAACAGCTGCTGGAGAAATTGAATATTCCGTTTGATGCAGCTAATAATATTGCAACACTCCTGCCTTCTACCAACAAGGAAACGATTGAAACACTAACGAAAGAAACGGCATGGATCAGATGGAGTGGTGTATTGGGTTTGTATAAAATGCAAAAGCAAAGCATCATAAAAGATATTGAGAATTTATTGGAGGGTCAAGAGACAAAAGTCAAGAATCAGGATGACAATAATACTATTGAGCCTGTTTATTTTGATGGTGAAGTATTGTCGCCGGTTGCTTTAGATCCGAGCCAGGAGAATGTATTACAGCAACTGAAACAAAACAACACGCTGATTATTCAAGGCCCTCCCGGAACAGGAAAAAGCCAGTCGCTGACAGCTATTATTACCCAGGCATTGCTGAACAAACAGAAAGTACTGGTAGTATGCGAGAAACGCACCGCTATGGAAGTGCTGTACAATAATTTAAAGAAAGAAAACCTGCAGCATTTATGTGTGCTGATTGAAGATGTATACAGCGACCGGAAAAACATTGTGGAAACGGTGCGTGATATTATCGAGCAGACAGAACAAACGCCACAGCGTTTTAGGGTTAATGAATACGAATTGACACGTTCCAAATTCCTGTCATTGCAGGAAGAAATTAATCACCGGATTAATTTCACCAATACGGAAATATTTGGTGACGACAACTGGATGGAACTACTCGGAAGAAGCTATGCTTTAAACCAAAATACTGCTGTCTCAGAAAAAGCTAATTCAATCAATAAATCCGTACGAAACAGCGACTATGCTTATACATATGACGAATCTTTACTCTTATCAAAAAAAATAAAAGAAGCGAATGAGTTATTTGCTAAAGTGAATAAGGAAGCGTTTGTTTTTGATGAGATTAATGCAGGATATTTCTCTACACAAGAAACTGCGGAAGAGATTAAAACAGACATCCAGCGCATTGAAGATACAACAACAATATTACTTAACGGCATCAGACAAAATCTAGAATTACACGGGAAAGATTACGATGTGCAAACAGGATTTACGGCATTTAAGGTTTCATTTCTTTCCATTTTCAGCAGCGAATACAAAAATATCATCCAATTAAAAGAAGAATCAAAAAACCAACTATTCGTTTTAATAGATTATTTATTGAAAGACGATATAATTGCATCTGATTTGTCTTTGAACGACATGAATGATAAAATCAGCCATGCAATTCCAAAAATTGAAAATATAAATACTGATATTAATAAATATTACTATCAACTAAAGAATCTTCCTGATTATTTTAACTATAAAAAATATTTACTCCAACAAGATGCTAAAACTCAAGCCATCATAAATGCATTGATAAAAACAGAGAGTAATGACTGGCAATTAATCTTTGAAACATACTACATCAATCAAACCATTTTAAAAACTGCTTTAGAAAATGGTATTAAAGATGATGTGCAAAAACTATACGACGAATTGCAGCAAACGGATAAACAATTCAAACAAAAGCTGAGTGAGAAAATCAGTGCTTTATGGAATGAGACTATCCAAAACAGTATTAAAACAAAAGATCTTACTGAAATAAAATACTTATACAACCAGCGGAAAAACAAACAATTTTCTTCTAAAAATTCATTGCGTAAAATCATTCATCAGGATTTCGATTTTTTTACTACGCTGTTTCCTGTGCTGATGGTGAACCCGACGGTATGTACTTCTATTCTGCCATTGCAGAAAAATCTGTTTGATTTTATTATTCTGGATGAAGCGAGTCAGTTGCGTCTCGAGGACACGTATACTTCTTTATTACGTGGTAAAACAAAAATAATTTCCGGCGATAAACACCAAATGCCACCCAGTAATTTCTTTGGAAACGATGTGCTTTTCTGGAATGAAAATGAAGAGGAAACCACTGCTGAGGATTTTCTGGCGGAAAGCAAATCATTGCTGGAATATGCAGATGATGCCAACTACAAAAGCTCTTATTTAGATTACCATTATCGTTCATTACATCCGGATTTAATTCAATTCTCCAATCATGCCTTTTATCAGTCTCGTTTAATTCCGCTGCCTGAAAAACAAGCTTATCAGGCGATTCATTATAAGAATGTGGAAGGCATTTATGCATATGGCACTAATCTTAAAGAAGCGGAAGAAATTGTAAACTTCGTCTTCATGATTGAAAAAACAAACGATGAATATCCGGGCATTGGAATCGCAACATTTAATATTTTTCAACGAGACTTAATCTTTGATAAATTATATGAACAGGCTTATGCAGATAAAGAAAAAAATGAAAAACTGCAGGCATTGTTAAACAAAGGCCTCTTCGTGAAAAACCTTGAAAACATTCAGGGTGACGAGCGCGATATCATGATTTTATCTACCACTTTCGGGAAAGATAAAGAAGGAAAATTCAGACAGTTTTTTGGTCCGCTGACGCAGGAAAAAGGATACCAGTTACTAAACGTAATTATTACCCGGGCAAAACACTCTCTGTACGTTTTCACATCCATCCCTGAAAATGTATTTCTTCAGTTTGAAGAAGAGTTACTTCAGAAGGGCAATAAAGGAAAAAGTATTCTGTATGCTTATCTTTCTTATGTAAAATCATGCGCCGAGAAAAACGACAGTCAGCATGAATTTATAAAAAACACCTTGCAAAAAAACTGCAAGCAAATTTCTGCCGTTAAAAAAAATCAGCAGCAAGATCGTTTCAAAGAACAGGTTTTTGAAGCGCTGAAAAAACAATTTGGCGATAATGTATCACAAAACTACCAGCTCGGAGGTTTCAACTTAGATATTGTCATCTTAAAAGAAAATCAAGCGCACATATCCATTGATTTTGAAAACACGGAAAATTATCACCCTGAAATAGCTTACCGGATTAAACTGCATCAGCAACAAATACTGCATAACTACGGTATCCGTACACATCACCTTTGGTCGTATAACTGGTGGAAAGATACCGCAAAAGAAATGGAACACATCATGACTCAATTCTCCTCCAATTAACTTTAGTTAATAATTATAAAAAACACATTTATTCATCTTTAGAAATGTTATTATTTAATATTTATCATTATATTTGGGTAGCTGTAAACAATTAACCTGCTTATTAAATGAATAAATCTATCTCAAGAAGAAAGTTCTTAGGACTTTCCACAATGGCTGGCGTAGCCACATCATTACCTTTATCCGCTTGTAAAAAAACACCCATTACACCGGATAATAATTATTCGGAAGCCATTGTTATTGGCTCCGGTTTTGGTGCTGCTGTTTCAGCACTTCGACTAACACAAGCCGGGATTAAAACCTTAATGCTGGAAATGGGCAAACAGTATGATGTGGATACCACCAGAAATCCATTTTCAAAAACATTGATACCGGATGGTCGGTCAACATGGCTGAAACGAAAAACAATATTACCAGTTACAACCATACAATTTGATATTCCAAAACATGTAGGTGTATTGGATAGAGTTGAATATAGCACATCTTACATGCGTATTTACAGAGGCAATTGTCTGGGCGGAGGTTCTGTAGTTTATGGTGCCATGCTTCCGTTTGCTCAACCAACATTATGGAATGAATATTTTCCATATGTAGATTACAATGACATGCTCCATAAATGGTATCCGAAAGTAAAAAGTGTGTTGGATTATGGAGAAGTACCCCAGGATATTTTAAATAGTAAATATTACAAATATGCCAGAATCGTATTAAATCACTGTCAAAATGCTGGCATGGAAAAAATAATGCTGAATGCTGGTGTTAATTTTACTATTATCAGGAATGAAATTAATGGAACCGTTCAAAAATGTTCAATTGATAATCAATTATTGTATGGTGCAAATAATGGCTTTAAAAATAGTCTGGATAGAAATTATATTCCTCAGGCAAAAGCTACCGGAAATCTAAGCATAGAAACATTACATAAAGTAGACTCTATAAAGCAACTAGATAATAAATTATATGAATTAACGGTTCATCAACTAAATGAGCAAGGAGAAATTACGGCAATAAAAAAGTATACCTGTAAGAATTTGTTTGTAAATGCAGGTGTCGTAGGTACCATGCAAATCCTATTAAAATCTAAGCATCTGGGTGGATTATCAAATTTAAATGATGAAGTTGGAAAACACTGGGGCAACAATGGAAACATTATGGCTATGCGTGCGGCATTACGGGAAGATGTTGGAGCAGAACAGGGAAGTGTACCTGTTACTGCATATGGCGACTTAAATAATCCGGTTACACCTTTATTAGCTGAACAGGCACCATTCCCTATAGGAATGGAATTACGTCAATTGCTGACATTGGCAATTACCAAAAACCCCAATCGTGGATATTTTAAATATAATCCGGTAACAGACAATGCAGATTTATATTTTGACCGCTCGCAGATGGAAATTTCCAGGTTAGCTATGAAAAGTTTTATAGACAGGTTGAATTCAGCTAATGGAGGAATGCTCGAACAATTCTGGTATTTTGAGGGGAAAGGGTTTGGTGATGATTTCACCTACCACCCGCTAGGTGGAGCTGTATTAGAAAAAGCCAGTGATCAATATGGACGATTGAAAGGATATGAAAATTTATATTGCCTGGATGGCTCTATGATGCCCGGGTTTTCCTGTTGTGCCAATCCTGCGCTGACTATTGCGGCGCTGGCAGAACGGGCTATGGAAAAAATTATAGCCGAAGATTTTGAATAAGCAGGTATTCTTTTTGTTTATTTTGTTTTAAATACAAAGCCAACTTTTAACCAGGAGGCTTCCTCATATCCTGCGTCTATGGCTACACCAAAATTTTTCACAAAATAATACTTAAAACCAATTCCTCCTCCCCCATTAAATCCTAAATGTTTTACTTTTTGATTTGTGATAAGATTTTTTTCAGAAATCAGATATCCTCCTGTTTGAAAATGGATATCAAAATCAATTTTATTAGATAATAAATCATTCCCTGATTTATCTGCCAGTAATTGCCACCAGTGAAAAACACAGCGAGCTCCAAAGAAATTCCCTAAATAAAAAACTTTAGACTTTGTAAATTTTTGAAATGCAACAGAGTAATACACTCCTACACCGACATATCTGTGAACATTGTAGTCAAGATTAACAGTGACCCCCGGAATTAAACCTGTATATGCATAATCATAACCAAAACTACTATACACTTTTTTGAAACCAATATGATGGCCAAAGTTTAATGCAGGCTGAAATACAAAGCTGCCTTTTTGTGACGCGCCTTCAACCGATGACAATGAATTTTTCTTTTTTTCGTTTTTAGGTTTTGCTACAATGGTGCTATCTCTGCTTATACTGAAGTTTTTAACACTAAATTCTTTAGCAGAAATTGTATGCGCAGAAATAAAAATCAATAAAAACAAACAGATACCTTTCTTCATATTCTTCTTTTATTGCCGTTTAATTTCAAAATTAACCATTGATTATTTAAATACCTTATTTTTTTCAATCTAAAATAATATTCTTTAGTTCTGTAAATAAAAAAAGTCCCGAATTAATTCGGGACTCACTATTTATACTATTTTTGTTACAGTTTAATTGAAACACCTGCTTCGAAGATACTCTTACCGTATCCAAACTCACTGTATACTCCAATTTTATCTGTAAAGAAGTATTTAACACCAAATTGAGGACCAGCGAAAATAATTCCACCTACAGTATTACTCCCGCCCTTATTCAAACTTGCAGCTAGACCTGTACCAAAGTTCAGTCCAACATATAAATCTAAATCATCTCCAATACCAAGTCCTTTTTTATCAGCAATTAACTGAAAAAAGTGGAAATTAGCCAATACACCAACCGGTAAGTAAAATACACCGCCACCAAAAGATCTCCCATAAGCTCTACCACCTAAACCGGTAACTAAACCTACACCTACATAATCATGCACCCCAAACTCTGCCTGAACGGATAGCGTTCCTGAATACCAAAAAGCTCCGTATCCATAGCCAAAACCATAACCACGACTTCCTAAATAACTTTGAAAACCACCTTTGCCAAACGCACCTATGTAAGATGATAAACCTACTCCGATAGAAATCTGTTTAGAACCTTTACCGTCAAATGCTTTACCTCCACCTGATGATTTTTTACTTTTTGCTGCCGGGGCAGTCAAATTTAAATTAGAAATTTTTAATCCTAACTCTTCCGCAAATGTATTAGATGTGAACATCACAATCGCTAATACCGTAAATAATTTAAGTAATTTTTTCATAATTGATAATTTTTATAATGCAAATGTATCATTTAAAATGCAATGCCTGTATACCGAATAATAAGTATAAATGACCGCATACTAATTTGTTCACACTTTTTCAACAACAATCGCGCTTGCACCGCCGCCGCCGTTGCAAATACCCGCTGCTCCTATCTTTCCGCCTTTGTGATTTAATATAGAAATTAATGTTGCCACAATTCTGCATCCTGAACTTCCAATCGGATGTCCTAATGCCACTGCACCGCCAAATACATTTATTTTTTCATGCGCAATATTCATTTCTTTCATATTCGCCAGTGCCACTACTGAAAACGCTTCATTGATTTCAAAAAAATCAACATCTTCAATATTTATATTTGCTTTCTTTAATGCTTTAGGTATTGCTTTAGAAGGTGTTGTAGTAAACCATTCCGGCTCCTGAGAAGCATCTGCAAAAGAAACAATCTTTGCCAATGGTTTCACCCCTAATTCTTTTACCTTATCACCACTCATCAAAACCATCGCGCTTGCACCATCATTAATTTTAGATGCATTGATAGCAGTTATCGTTCCTTCTTTCTCAAACGCAGGTTTTAATGCACTTACTTTCGCTTCGTCAAACTTCTTGTATTCTTCGTCTTCAATAATAGAAACATCTCCTTTTTTGGATGCAATTACTACCGGAACAATTTCATCTTTAAAATAACCGTTTGCATAAGCTTCCTGTGCTCTTTTGTAAGACGCAATCGCATAAGCATCCTGATCTTCACGCGAAAAAGGATAATGTCTGGCACAAACTTCGCCGGCATTTCCCATCATATTTTTCTTGTAAGGATCCTGTAATCCGTCGCGAACAATCGCATCTAAAATTTCTCCGTTTCCGTAACGAATACCGGTTCGTCCGGTTGGGATATAATGCGGTGCATTGCTCATGCTCTCCATTCCTCCCACTACCACTACGTGATTATCACCCAGCATAATAGATTGTGCACCCAGCATAATTGCCTTCATTCCGGAAGCACACACTTTATTGATGGTGGTACAAGGAGTTTTAGTATTGATACCAGCTGCAATGGAAACCTGCTGTGCGGGAGCCTGTCCCACATTTGCCTGCAAAACATTTCCCAGATAAACTTCGTCAATCTGATCTCCGTTTACACCCGCACGCTCCATAGCTGCTTTCACTACTGTTTTACCTAATTCAATTACATTAACGCCGCCTAAAACGCCGCTTAAACTTCCGATTGGCGTACGTGCCATAGATACTATAAATACTTCCTGCATGTTATTAATTTTTAATGCTTAAAATTAAACATTATTGCGGTGAAACCTGAAAAATCAAGATAAAATTAAGATTATATCTAAAAGATATAACTCAAGGGTGTAAAAAGCGAAATATTATTAGCGTTTTCCGAGCTTAAAATGTCTGGCATACTGACGTTTAATTTCATCACCGGAAACCAGCCATCGCATGGACATCTGCTTGGGAACTCTCACTACTTCCACACGATGAAAAGTACCGAACACCCTGTCCCAGAAACGGGTAGTCACCCCATGATTCATCTTTGGATTATGAAAATGATGATAAAAGTGATGTTTTCTCAAAATTATAAATGGTTTTACCAAAGGCTTAGAGGCATGATACCTGAAATGTGTTATTTCATAAAGGCTGTACATCCCAACAAATCCTACAACAAATGCAGCAGCATTCAGTATCGGGATAAACAGACTTAAAATAAATAACAATACTCCGGCGACAAATACTGCGGCAATGAGTTTTTTGTAAGTGGGTGCAAAATAATTGGCAACGGAGTGATGCACGGAATGCTCTGCTTTAAAGAAATTTTTTCCTTTATGTTCATGGCCTAAGAAACGATGCAGCATATATTCTGCGAAGGTCCAGGCAACAATTCCCGTAAAAAGAGACACTAACCACATATCCGATATTTTAATTTTTGAATAATACACTAATTTAAGAAACAAATGCTAAAAGTGAATAAACAACAGATAAGTGTGATGCTAAAATTATGTTAATATAAAAATGAATAATTCCTCTAACTTTATTCTCTGCAGCAAAAATGAAGTCCATTACAAGAATCATCTGGGTGTTATCGCTCATCAGCCTGTTTACGGATACGGCTAGTGAGATGTTGTATCCCGTCATACCGATTTACCTGAAAAGTATCGGGTTTTCGATTGTATTAATTGGCATTCTGGAAGGCCTGGCGGAAGC
Organism: Chitinophagales bacterium; assembly: GCA_020848255.1. Classification (GTDB taxonomy): domain Bacteria; phylum Bacteroidota; class Bacteroidia; order Chitinophagales; family JADIYW01; genus JADJSS01. The sequence goes on along the minus strand of JADLAJ010000043.1, from coordinate 986 downwards.
TACAGCCGGACTGAGCAAAGGCTATTTCGGTAAGCTATCTGATAACACCAGAAAGCGTACACCCTTTGTGCAGATTGGCTATTCCTTAAGTGCTTTGTCAAAACCAATGATGGCGGTTTTTGTGTTTCCGCTATGGATTTTTCTGGCGCGTACTCTGGATCGCATTGGCAAAGGCATACGAACAGGTGCGCGGGATGCCATGTTATCCGACGAGGCAACGGATAAAACAAAAGGAAAAATATTCGGCTTTCATCGCTCCATGGACACTTTAGGCGCTGTGTTGGGTCCATCTATTGCATTGATCTATCTGTATTACTTCCCAACAGATTATAAAACCCTTTTTTACATTGCGTTTCTGCCTGGTCTGTTAGCTATTCTTTCCACCTTATTTTTAAAAGATAAAAAACGAGAAGCACCCAAGCAGCAAACAAGTACCTCCATTTTTTCTTTTTTACAATACTGGAAAGAAAGTCCTGTCATGTATCGCAAAGTGGTGATAGGCTTACTGGCATTTACGTTGTTCAACAGTTCGGATGTGTTTCTCCTGCTAAAAGCCAGGCAGGCAGGATTGAACGACACCATGGTGATCGGTGTATATATCTTTTATAATCTGATATATGCGCTGTTTGCATTTCCGATAGGTGCTATTGCGGATAAGGTCGGACTGAAAACCACCTTCATTTCCGGACTTGTATTTTTTGCCCTGGTTTATTTCGGGTTCTCTTTTGTCTCTAATGTCTATTTATTTTTTGGTTTGTTTTTTCTGTACGGAATTTACGCCGCAGCCACCGAAGGTATATCCAAAGCATGGATCAGCAACATCACCGATAAAAAAGATACAGCTACAGCTATCGGCACATACGCTGGTTTTCAAAGCATCGCCACCATGATTGCCAGTTCTCTGGCGGGTATCATCTGGTATCAGTTTGGTGCCGGTGCCACATTTTTACTGGCTGGCGGAATAACTGTATTAGTGATTGTCTATT
>JADLAJ010000042.1 GCA_020848255.1 Chitinophagales bacterium | reverse complement strand
TTAACATTTCATTCTAATATTGAAAATACACAAACGAGGTATTATTAAATATTCCAAACCAAACGATGCTTACCAGCAACAGCACATAAATTGTCCAGCGCTGAATTTTATCTTTTGATATAACAATAGTTTCGATTTTGGTGTCACCGGTGAGAGCCTCTGTAATAAATAAAACAGCCACAAAAAATATGGCTATGGCAAACTGTACCACCCCCTGATTCATCATCCACTCATGAAAGTAAGCGGCTGTATTTAACCGGAACAAATTCCCATACATCGTTTTGGCAATAGTTATCCATTCTACCGGTGCATCGGGATGTGCATGGTTGATGGCAATTTGTGCGGTATGTACTCTGAATAATAAAAAACAAAATAAAAACAGAAAAATGGTAACAACGCTGTGTGCCCAGTCCGGGAAATATTTGTCAAACAGACGATAGGTGTTGCTGGGTTTTATGATGCGCACCACATTGGCCTGCCACCAATATCGGATGGCCATGAACACTCCGACCATCGTAAAAGATAAGACCATCGGCCAGTTGGCTCCGTGCCATAAGCCACATAAGGCTAAAACAAAAATCACATTGAAAATTACTTTCCCGCCGCTGGCTTTGTATGCCCCGAGATAAAAGAATACATAGTCCGTCAGCCACGTGGAAAGGGAAATATGCCAGCGTGTCCAGAAATCCGCCAGATTCTTTGCAAAAAAAGGACGTTTGAAGTTTTCCATGACATCAATGCCCATTACTTTTGCTGCGCCAAGTGCAATATCTGAGTATCCAGAAAAATCACAATAGACCTGTATAAAGAAAAACAAACCGCCAATCAAGGTTGTCCATCCGGAAATTACATCATAATGCAAATAGAGATTGTCTACATAAAAAGCCAACCTATCCGCAATCACCGCTTTCTTGAAAAATCCCCAGGTCATGCGGAATAAACCGAGCCGCATTCTGTCGTAATCAAAACGGTGTTCTTCTTTTATTTGTGGTAATAAATTCTTGGCACGTTCAATCGGGCCATTCACCATTACCGGCCAGAAAGCAGTAAAGGAAGCAAAATAACCAAAATGCTGTTCGGCTTTCGTTACGCCTTTATATACATCTATTGTATAGCTTAGTGACTGGAATGTTAAAAAGGAAACACCGACGGGAACCACCCAGTTGTTGAAATACGGTTCCGGCACAAACCAAGGAATATGGAATACAGCCAGTAATTCACGTATGTTGTTGTCCGCAAAATCTAAATATTTAAAAGTAAATAGAATGCCCAGATTGCCTGCCATACTCAGAAACAGCCATTTCTTCTTTTTTTGCTGGGAGGATTCTTTATCCATCATTTTACCCGCTAAAAAATCATTGCAGGTAATGACAAATAAAATAATGGCAAAAAACGGACTGAAATTTCCATAGAAATAATAACCGCCTGCTACTAAAATTTTCCATTGGTGTTGCTTTGGAACACTGAAATACAAATAGCAGAAAAAAGGAAAAAAGACTAAGAAATGTAATGAATTGAATAGCATCTTCCGTTTTTAGCGCATTTTTTACACGCCTCCAAAAATAATAAAAAATACCTATGTACATCAATTAAATACAATGCCTATTTTTGTAAAGTAAACAATGCCGTTGAACATTCAATCCTATAAAGACAAATTACACCATGCGCTGCAAGATAAAAACTTCGGTTTTGTACTGAAAGGCAGTCTTTCCACGGCGGTTACTTTGTTTTTTGTTCAGGGATTGCGTTTTATATCTGGGGTTTTAATCGGAAGATACTACGGTGCGGAAGCATCCGGAAGGTTAACATTGATTGTTACGGTGATGGGTATTTTTGCCATCTTCATCAATTTCGGCGTAAAAGAAGCCCTGCAAAAACTGATTCCTGAATTCAGGGAAAAATATAATCTGAAATCTGCTTATTCCATTTTTCTCAAAGGTAATCAGCTGATTGTGCTCTTTTCGGTCATCGCCGCCATTATTTTATATGTCATTTCGCCTTGGCTGTCGCGCTACTGGAATGAGCCGGATATGGTTTGGTTGTTCCGAATCTCAGGATTGTTTTTGCCGTTTTATGTATTGGGTGAATTAAATTATTTTAGTTTGCGCGCAGCCTTGAAAGTACATACGGCTAACATGTCATTGGTATTACCCACCGTTATTCGCTTAGTGGTCTTGTTTGCGATTACATTTTTTCTTTTCCGGTTTGATAATCCGATTTATCTGCACTGGAGTACCATCTGTTTTTTGCCCTGGTTATTTTCGCTAATTCCCATTTATAGATATTTTCATCAACCGGCGAGTAAAGAAATAGTGCTTGAAACCGCAAACCATCAGGAGGTATTATCTGTTGCCTTTCCGATGCTGATGACTTATGCCGCCTTTCTGGTGACCAACAGCGCGGATGTTTTTATTTTAAAATCCTATCATGTTGGAACGGATATGGTGGGTATTTACAAAACCTGCACCAATATTTCCATGCTGGCAGCCACTTTGCTGGTGGCTTTAAATACAACGGTACAACCTAAAATAACGCAATTGTATACTCAAAAAAATCTGGAAGAAGTACAGCAGATTGCCTGCAAGTCATCCAAGCTGATTTTCTTATTGAGTCTTCCGGTGTTTATCATTCTGCTTTTCTTTTCGAAATATGTTATGTGGTTATATGGAAATGAATTTATGAAAGGTGCTTTGTGTTTATCTGTGCTTACCATTGGACAAGTGCTGAATACTACGTGCGGACCTGTAGCACAATTATTAAATGCCACAGGCTATCACAAGCAATTCAGAAATATTTCCTTCTTTGGTGCGGTAGTAAATATTGTTATCAATCTTTTCTTAATCCCAAGATATGGAATTGTCGGAGCTGCGGCTGCAAATGCGGTCAGTATGATTTTGTGGAATGTAATCGGTACGTTTTATATCAAAAAAACATTCGGATTTTATATCGTGTATTTTCCTTTTTTAAATTTGAATAAGAAGTAATGAAGGTTGCCGTTTACCTGCCGGATACTACGCCATATAGCATGAAACATTGTGCCTGGAATATTATGTCCGTCCTTCAGGAAAAGCAGCACGTAACATTTACCACATTTACATCTTTGGGTGAATTGCCATTGCCGGATATAGATATCTATTGGGATCCGCGTTGTGGTGGAGGCATTGCGCCGGCATTAGCCTTCAGAAAAACAAAGAAACCACTGGTACTTACGGTACACGGAATGGCGATGTTTACACTGCCCTTAGATACTTTTTACTTTACTTTCCAGCAAAAGATTTCAGGACAAATTAAAAGATGGAAAGAACGTTTGAAGTGGAAGCTGATGGAGCCCCATATCGCTCAAGTGATGACGGTTAGTGAATACACTAAAAGTGAACTGGTGTCGACTGTAGATTTTCCTGCGAATAAAACAACGGCAGTCTGGAATGGCATCGACCATGAGAAATTTCATGCGGCAGCAGAGAAAAAAAATACAGCTCCTTATTTTCTTACCGTCATCTCTTACCAGAAAAAAAAGAATTTTGAACGCCTGCTGGAAGCCTATAAAAAATTAGACGAGGCAACACGTCCACGTTTGCTGGCCATTGTAAAACCTTATGAACCGAAAGAGCCAATAAAAGGGCTGGAGATAATTAATACGAATCTTACTGAAGCACAAATAATTGACTATTATCAACAGGCACTTGGACTGGTTTTTGTTTCACTGCACGAAGGCTTTGGCTTGCCGATTGCAGAAGCAATGGCTTGCGGTATTCCGGTAATTACCTCTGATACAACTTCGTGCAAGGAGATTGCCGGTGATGCAGCTTTGCTGGTAAATCCGACATATATAGATGAAATTACGAATGCAATGCAACAACTAGCTTCAGATGTTATATTGCAGCAGGAATTATCACAGAAAGGAATAGAAAGAGCCAAACTGTTTAACTGGGAAAATACTGCTAATCAGTTTTATAAAATACTTACAGTTGCTTTAAAATCATAGTTGGCAGATTGACTGTTTAAACTATGTTAAATAACATTTACAACCGAACTTTACAAGAAATTTGTATGTTCTTCAATTGAGTACACCCGAAATTTAGTTTATATTTGTAAATACAATCAATACATGAGATTATTTTACAACACCCTTTCTGCTGCTATCGTATTTATATGCTCCGTTTTTGCATTGCATGCTACCGATTATCCCAATGACCGTTCTATTTTAGATTCTACAATACAACCTTTTTATCACGGCGTTGCTTCCGGCGATCCTTTACAGGACAGAGTTATCATCTGGACCAGAGTAACAACAGATACAGCCTCCGTGCAGGTGAAATGGAGAATGGCAAAGGATTCTAATATGCAGAATATTGTAGCACAGGGTGTAACAACTACTGATGCCTCCAAAGATTATACATTAAAAGTTGACGTTACAGGATTGCAGCCGGATACTTATTACTATTATGAATTTGAAGCCTTGGGCAGGTATTCACAAAGAGGCAGAACCAAAACCCTGCCGCTTGGTTTTGTAGCCAATTTCAGAATAGCTGTAGTGAATTGTTCTAATTATTCTTTCGGATATTTCAATGCTTATGATGCTGTCACCAAAAGAAATGATGTGGATCTGGTAATACATCTTGGAGATTATATTTATGAAGATGGACTGAGACTCGGCGTTTCGGCAATCGATACCATTAAAAGACGAACTTTTCCTGAATACGATGCATTCGATTTGGTGAGTTACAGACAACGTTATGCATGGTATCGCCTGGATCCTTCATTACGTAATTTACACCAGCAATTTCCAATGGTAGTTATCTGGGATGATCATGAATTCGCCAATGATGCTTTTGCAGATACGTCTGCGTACCATAGTCCGGTCACACAAGGCTCATGGGCGGTCAGAAAAGCAAACGCAATTACTATATTTAAAGAATGGATTCCGATGCGGGAAGATACGTCCAGAACAAATATCATCAACTTTACACAGAAGATTGGAAACTTAGCCGATATTATATACACGGAAGACAGAATTGAAAAAAAAGATGTAAATTCTTCACAGCAAGGATTGGATTTAATTACAAATATTGACAATCTGCAATTTGATACACCGGATAAACCTATGCATGGTGAAAGACAAATGGAATGGATAACCCAAAAATTAAAAACCTCAACTGCCACATGGAAGATTATGGCTAATCAGGTCGTGTTTTCTTCGTTTGTTTACAAACAAACCATTTTGGGGCTTTCTTTCCCGTGGCATAGTGCTGCCGGATGGGATATTTATCCTCTGGAAAGGAAAAAAGTACTGGATACCATTAATCACTACAATATAAAAAACATGGTGGTGCTAAGCGGAGATATACATGTTGCGATGGCTTTTGATGTTCCAAGCGGAGTAGTGCCATATAATCCGACAACAGGCGATGGGAGTGCAGGCGTAGAGTTTGTTGGTGACAATGTGGTAAATGGTGGTTTGTTTGGCGGGCAGCAAAGTTACATGTACACCAATAACCAGCATTTAAAATATGTAAATCCAAACTCAACAGGATATTTTGTAGTGGATTTAACGCCCACCTCTGCCTGCGCAGATTACTGGCAAAC
>JADLAJ010000041.1 GCA_020848255.1 Chitinophagales bacterium | reverse complement strand
CCGGTGTTTTTTTCCGGGACGTGCAAAAGATGCTTCAGTTGCAGCAACTAGAAATAGTAGAATGAGTATGGAGGCGATTATCGATTTCATATGCTGTTTTACTGATGGTATCTTGCGTTTTGATTATTGTTGTATTCTAACCCAACCACTTCTTCAGCAAGGTATTCTGTTTCTCAGAACTGTTTGCTGTGAATACAAAAGTAAGGTTTTTTCTCTTGTCCTCTGTTAACGTAATCTTATTTGATTTTATTGCTCCCTGACGTGCGACAAGTACCTCTATCATGTCATTCACCTGCTTGTGTGCGTATACAGTAGTAAAATCCCTTGAAACCCGGTATCCGTCAATAGCAATAATTTCATCTTCAGCACTCAAACCGCCTGTGTAAGCACCATAGTTTTTATCCAGTTGTGAGATGATTGTTTTGCCTTCTCTTGTTTGTGTAGAGATACCTAAAAATACCTTATTATTTTCGGAGGAGTCTATTAATTGTATACCCAGTAATTCAAAATAAAACTCTACATCCAATGGCGCTGTTGTATGAATGTATTTTTGGAAGTAAGGAGCGAAGTCAATTCCGCTCACCGAACTGAATAAAGCACATAAACTGTTCTCCGTTACACCTTCATTTGGATGGGCTGTGTAATGCTGATAAAGTTGCTGCATCACATTATCCAGACTTTTTTCTCCGTTGGTGGCATCCATAATCATGAAATCAAACAACATTGCAACAATCGCACCTTTTGTATAATAATTAATTTGCGAGTTCGAACTGTTTTCATTTCTGCGGTAATATTTCAGCCAGGTATCAAAACTCGATTCTGCTAATGTTTGTGTATCTAAACCGGCGGTGTTCAGTACATCATTGATGTTTTTCTCCACGATTTTTATAAAATCATTTTTTGACGTTACACCCGCACGGTAACAAATATAATCGTCGTAATAACTCGTCATTCCTTCAAAGAACCAAAGTAATTCCGTATAGTTCTCCGTACCATATGAAAATGGAATTAAGGCTGCCGGGCGTATGCGTTTTACATTCCATAAATGAAAATATTCATGTGCCAGCAAACTGATGGCACGCTGATAATTTTCTTTATCATAACTCCAGCGGGTAATGTGATTTACAGAAGAATGTAAATGTTCCAAGCCACCAAAACTATTTTCTGTATTATGAATGATGAATACATAATTCTTGCAGGGATGTCCTCCGAAAATCTTTGTTTCTGTTTCGATGATATTTTTTAAATCGGCAATGAGTTTTTCTGTATTGCAGTTGCTGTGTCCGTAAATCGCCAGTTCGTGCGATACACCTGCCGCGTCAAAGAAATAGGAGAGATGATTGCCGATTTCTATAGGAGAATCTATTAATTCATCCAGATTTTCCGCCGTTCGAATCCATTTATTATTATCTTTTTGTACTAAAGAAGTGGAAATATTTTGCCATCCTTGAAACGGAATAATTTCTACTTCCACTGCAGCAGACTCGTATCCTTCCGCATATAAAAATGTTGGCGCTCCGTTTATCAGCGCATGGCTCTCATCCACAAAGTTGGTACGTACCGAATATTCAAAACAATACGTACGATAGCGTACGATAATTTCATCTTTATTTTGAAGAGAAATACTCCATGTGTTTTTATCTGTTTTGTTTACTCTGGTAAAGTCGGTCGACTGCGGACTGTGGACTGTTGACCATTCCACAAAATCAATATTCTTTTGAAATTCGCGAATCAGATAACTGCCCGGTGTCCAGACGGCCATTTTTAAGTTTAGTTCAGATATGGTTATATTGCTAAGACGCATTTCTACCTCAACATAATGAGTGTGCGGCGCAGGAAAGGAAAGCGTGTATTTTATGTTCATTTAAATAAAAACGTTGTGTTCAATAATTAGTTTTCAAGCAGAGAAATATTATAGTAAATCTTTTACCAGATGTAAAATGCCAAATGGCACCATACACGATAAAAATACAAAAAGATACAGAATTAGCGTTCGTTTGGGAGATTGAAAATCCACGAGATCATTTCCAAAAGATAAATTATCCAGCATCCACAATAATGTATAGGTGAGGTTACATAATATGGCATATATAACACCAACAGCAATCGAAGTAAAAAAGAAAACAGCATCAAAGGAGGCACCTTTTTTGATATAGAGGTTTAAATCCAGAATAATTAATATCCCGATACAGCCTACAATAATGTTGTATTTAAGCCGGCGCATTTCCCACCAGGTCTTGGAAGGTATTTTTACAGTTGCTGTTGATTCACTACCCATTTGTGGTTACTCTGTTTGATTGATATATAAACTTAGTTGTTACAACAACTATCTAAAATCCTTTTTTTGATGTATCTTTGACAGGTAAAAATACTAAATATGAGCGGTTTATCATCACAACAAATCATTGCACTCGAAGAAAAATACGGAGCACATAATTACCATCCCTTACCGGTAGTTTTGGCAAAAGGAAAAGGCGTGCACGTCTGGGATGTGGAAGGCAAAGAATATCTGGATTTTTTATCTTCTTATTCAGCTGTTAATCAGGGTCACTGCCACCCGCGAATAGTAAAAGCCATGCAGGAACAGGCAGAAGTGCTTACACTCTCCTCGAGAGCTTTTCATAGTAATTTATTAGGCGTTTACATGGAATACATTACACAGCTTTTAGGCTATGATAAAGTATTGCCGATGAATACCGGTGTGGAAGCCTGCGAAACGGCATTTAAACTGGCCCGTCGCTGGGG
>JADLAJ010000040.1 GCA_020848255.1 Chitinophagales bacterium | reverse complement strand
TCTTCAATTAAATCATCGGCGTCTTCAATACCAATACTTAAACGAATCAATGAATCTACCACGCCTGTTTTTTTACGTTCTTCCAAAGGAATACTGCCGTGGGTCATACTTGCCGGATGTCCGATTAAACTTTCTACACCGCCTAAAGATTCTGCCAGTGAAAATAATTTGGTAGATGATAATACTTTATGTGCTGCTGCTAAACTATCGTCTTTCAAAGAGAAAGAAACCATGGCGCCGAATTTTTTCATTTGTTTTTTAGCAATCTCATGTCCTTTGTGAGAAGCGAAGCCCGGGTAATTTACTTTTTCCACTTTTGGATGTGACGCAAGAAAGGCAGCAATTTTTTCTGCATTTTCGCAGGCTCTTTCTACGCGAATATGCAAGGTTTTAATACCACGTAAAATTAAAAAACAATCCTGCGGACCCGGTACGGCGCCACTTGCATTTTGAATGAAATATAATTGATCTGCCAATGATTTATCTTTTACAACAACAGCACCGTGAATCACGTCACTGTGTCCGCCCAAATATTTTGTTGCTGAATGAATAACGATGTCAGCGCCTAAATCTAAAGGTGTTTGCAAGTAAGGTGAAGCAAATGTATTATCTACACAAAGTAATACATTGTGTTTTTTTGCCAAAGCACAAACCGCCGCAATATCAACAATATTTAACATTGGATTGGTTGGAGTTTCTACCCAAATTAATTTAGTTTTGGGTGTAATGGCGTTTTCGATATTTGTTATATCAGTCATGTCTACAAAAGAAAAATCCATACCGAACTTGCCATATACTTTTGTAAAGATGCGATAAGTTCCACCATACAAATCATTACAAGATATGATATGATCGCCTTGTTGGAATAATTTCACAATAGCATCTGTTGCTGCCAAACCGCTGGCAAAACAAATACCATAGTTACCGTTTTCTAAAGCAGCTAATTGATTCTGCAACACATCGCGCGTTGGATTGTGCGTACGAGCGTATTCAAATCCTTTATGGGAACCGGGTGCATCCTGCACATAGGTAGAGGTTTGAAAAATCGGTGTCATGATAGCGCCGGAGGTTGCATCTGGCTCTATTCCTGCGTGTATTACTTTTGTTGCAAATTTCATTGTATGAATATTGAATTTTAATTATTCTATTATAAAAAGATCCTTCGCTGTGCTCAGGATGACATGCCAAAAATACCAAATAAAAAACCGCCTGCAAATAAATACAAGCGGTTTAATCTTATTTTATGTAAAACTATTACCGCTTATCGTTGATACGGCAGCATTTTATGTTATTATTGGTTGATTTCATTGTTGGAGCTTAAGAAACATATTTATTTATTCAACAAATTTATCACCAAGCCTGATTTCAGTTTTGGTTCGAACCAGGTGGATTTTGGCGGCATGATATTTCCGGAATCTGCGATGTCAATGAGTTGATCTAAAGAAACGGGATAAAAGGCAACCGCAATTTTCATTTCTCCTGAATCCACGCGTTTCTGCAACTCGCCCAACCCGCGGATACCACCCACAAAATCAATGCGTTTGTCGGTACGCTGATCTTTGATATTTAATACAGGATCTAAAATATAGTTGGATAAAATCGTTACATCCAATACGCCAATCGGGTCGTTTTCATCGTAGGTAGTTTGCTTTGCCGTCAGCTTATACCAGTTGCCGCTTACATATATGGAAAATTCATGCAAATGCGCCGGTTTATAAATATTAGCGCCTATTTTTTCAATATCAAAATTTTCTGCAATCTTGCTCAACAGTTCTTCTTCCGTCAAACCATTAATATCTTTCACCAAACGGTTGTAATCTTGTATCTGCAACTGATTGCTTGGAAACAAACACGACAAAAAATAATTGAACGGTTCGTTTCCCGTATAGTTTGGATTTTCTTCGCGCAATTGTTTTCCAACTTTTGCAGAGGCAGCAGAACGGTGATGGCCGTCGGCTATATAGCTGGCAGCAACATGCTCTTTAAATAATTCCGTCAGTTTGTTTATGATATTCTCGTTTTCGATTTTCCATAACTGGTGACGCACGTTTTGAGAATCAGTAAAATCATTTTCTGCTTCGTGGTGCTTGCAGTAATGGTCGATGATGACATCGATTTCCTCTACCGATTTATACGTTAAAAAAACCATGCCCGGCTGTGCCATCTTGGTTTTCATATGTTTGATGCGGTCATTTTCTTTTGCCACTAAAGTAAGTTCGTGTTTTTTGATGTTGTCGTTAAAGTAATCATCAATCGAACTTCCTGCCACCAGACCGGTTTGCGTTCTGCCATCCATGGTTTGTGCATAGATATATAAACATGGGGTAATGTCTTGTACTAAAATACCGTCTTTGATAAACCCGTCAAAAATTTCTTTGCCCTTCAGATAGACTTCATCCGCATATTGATCTATTGTCGTATCGAAGTTTATTTCCGGTTTTGAAATTCTTAAAAAAGAAAATGGATTGTCTTTGGCTTCTTCTTTGGCTTCTGCAGAATTTAGAACATCATACGGTTTTGCAGCAACTTTGTCAACGATATCTTTGCGTGGACGTAATCCTTTGAACGGTTTTATGGTAATCATTTCTTTGAGGTAGCTTTTTTGTTTTTTTTCTTTTGTTTTAATTTTTCTAAAACAGGCTGTGATTTCTTTTTATCGTCTTTCTTGTCAGAGAATGTTTCAATGCCGAATTTCTGAAAAGAACCGTCGGTAAATGCATTTAACGCACGCAGATAAATCGGATTCTGTTCATTGGTAATTTGGTAATACGCACTGGTATTCCATAAACTTTGCGCCAGTAATCCTTTCAACTGATTTTGTATCGTCAGTATACTTCTGCTAAAATTTTCCACAGAGTCAGGTTCTACTTTTTTTGTTTTTGCAAAAGCATAAAACTTGGATAAGAACACAGAATCCACTTCGAAATTCTTGATGAAAGACTGCAGATTAGGATATTGTTTTTCCAAAGATGTACGGTTATTATTTACATACTCTAATAAAAACTGACTGAAAGAACCGGAGCGAACCAGTTTGCCGTAAAACTTAGAACTCCAGGTGGTATCGAGACCAACGAAAATATCGGGTGTAATACCGCCGCCGCCATACACGATGCGTTTGCTGTTAGTATAATATTTTGTAGAGTCTGTGATCTTAATTTTGGATGAGTCGAACAGTTCCCCGCTTTCATATCTTTCTTCCAAATCTTCGTGATATTTGTCCACGCCTTTTGCATATGATTTTTGTATGTTTCTGCCGCTCGGCGTGTAATAGTGTGCCATCGTTAACCGCACTACTGACATGTCCGGAAGAGAATATCCTTTTTGCACCAGGCCTTTTCCGTAAGTTCTGCGACCAACAATTAATCCTCTGTCCCAGTCCTGCACTGCACCGGAAACAATTTCGCTCGCGGATGCTGTGTTCTGGTCTACCATGATGACAAGTTCACCTTTTTCGAAATCACCTTCCTTGGTGGCATTCAAATCAATGCGCGGCTGTGAGCGTCCTTCGGAATACACCACCAATTTACCTTCACTCAAAAATAAATCAGATAAAGAATGCGCCTGATTCAGGTAACCGCCGCCATTGGATGTTAAATCTAATATGATTTTTTTAGCTCCCAGTTTTCTTAACGAATCTATCGCTGCCTGTGTTTCTTCTGTTGCCGTAGCAGAGAATCGTTCTAATTTCACATAGCCTACATCCGGTGAAGCCATATACTGCGCACCAATCGCATAGATTGGAATTTTATCGCGGATGATTTCAAAATCGAGTAATTCATTTTCGCCGGAGCGTTTTATTTTAATCGTAACCTTCGTTCCTTTTTTTCCTCTCAGCTTTTTAAATACACCGTCATTATTGATGCCCACGCCTGCTACTTTCGCTGTGTCTACAAAAACAATTTTGTCCCCATCCTGTATGCCCACTTTTTGTGATGGTCCGCCGGAGATAACGTGTACCACCTGAATGGTATCCTGATAAATCTGAAATTGAATGCCCACGCCTTCGAAATTACCTTCTAATGGTTCATTGGCTTTCTTTATTTCTTCCGCATTCATGTACACCGAGTGCGGATCGAGCTGTTTAAGCATTTCTGTGATACCAATTTCCACGAGAGAATCGATATTGGCATCCTGCACGTAATAGTTATCCAGCAGGTTTAAAAAGGTGGCCATCTTTTGCTGATACATTTGTGCCTGCGAAGCAAACACACTAAACAGAATACAATATGCCGTGAACAGAATTTTTTTCATGAATGCGTTTTAATAATTGGTTTCACATCTGCATTTTATCTTACAGAGGTGATTGTCTGTTTAGATTAATTAACAAATCACACTAAATGTAAATAGTTTTTAAAAATAAAGATGTTATTGAACCTTATTTTTTTTGCGGAAACGGATGTTTAATAATTCGACAACAAAGGAAAAGGCAACGGAAACGTAAATAAACATTTTTTCTACCTCTCTGCCGAGGCCTTCCATAATCAGCGTTACGCCAATCATAATTAAGAAGGATAAAGCCAGAATTTGTAAACTTGGATATTTGTTTACGATTTTACTAACCGGGTCTGTAAATTTCATCATCACCAGCATAGACAATACCACTGCCACTATCATTACCATTATTTCTTTAACAATGCCTATTGCCGTAAGAATGGAATCGAAAGAGAAAACAAGGTTTAGTAATGCAATCTGAATTAATACGGAGGTGAAAGAAGATTTTGTTTCTGTTTTATTAACATTAAACTCATCGTCGTCACCGGTAATTTTATGGTGGATTTCCGTGGTGGATTTATAGATTAAGAAAACACCTCCAAGTAATAAAATAATTCCTTTACCGGTGAGTTCAAACCCGAAAGAGGGCGGAAGTATATTTTTATTTAAGCCTAAAATAAAGCCTAAGAAAAATAACAGAATGATGCGAAGAATAAGTGCCAGCGTTAAACCGAGTGTTTGTCCGCGTTTTCTTTCATCCGGTTTTAGTTTTTGGGTAACGATGGAAATAAAGATGATATTATCCACACCTAATACAATTTCCAGAAAGGTAAGCGTTACTAAACTTACCCATGTAGAAGCTTCTGCGAAAATACTGAAATCCATTTAGAAGATTTTATTGGTTGAGTGCAAAGATACATTTTGCAGCAATTTATTTAGTAATATAAAATTTCAATGAAAAGTTCCGCAGATGCCGAAAAAACCTGTCCGGTTAGTAAGCTTACCGAAAATATGGAGAATAGAGAAATTAGAACGTGGTGTTTACTTTGTCAGTATACCGAGCAAAAGTATCACCAGTAAAATCAGGAAGTACTGAAAGGCCTGTACTTCTTTAGGTATAGGTAAATGTTTTTTCATGATTTTGGTATTTGAATATTAAATTATACCAAAAAATACATATTGTCAATTGTTTTAATGAAAAATAAGCGAATATGTACATTGTGGAAATGTGGATAATAGAAGTAAGTCGTGAGTAGTAAGTAGTAAGAATAGGTGAATGTTGTGAGAATTTACGTTCTGTCGATATCTTTGTATTGTAAATCGTGCTGATAATAAAATAAATCCCACGCTCCGTTTACATATTCCAGCGCAGTAAGGTTTTCCACCCAGTCGCCACTGTTGAGATAAATGGCTTTTCCTTTTTCTGTAGAGACTTCTCTGATTTGCGGTTTGTGTATGTGTCCGCAAATGATAAAATCATACCCTTCTTCAATACCGATTTCGATGGCTACGTCTTCAAAATCCTGTACTTTGCTTTTTACAATAGATTTTACTTTGTCCTTAATATATTTAGAGATAAAAATCTTGTCTTTTCCGTATTTCATCCGGATATTATTGATGTAGCGATTAGCCTGCCAGATGGTATCATACGTTCTTCCGCCCAGTTTTGCCAGCCAGCGCGCAGAGCCGCCCACCGATAAATCATATTTATCTCCATGAAAAATCCAATGTTTTTTTCCGTCAAGCTCCAGCACAATTTCATCTCGCAACTGCAAGGTATCAAATCGATAACCGGAAAAATTACGCATATGGTCGTCGTGATTGCCGGTTACATAATACACCGGAATTCCCTGCCGCGCCATATCCAGCACCAGAAATACATTTTCGATATGTTCCTGCGGAAAATAGCCCGCTCCGAAATTCCAGATATCCAGCCAGTCGCCGTTTATAATCAGTATGGTCGGGTCTATACTTTTCAGATAACGGTTGAGTTCGGCGGCATGGCAAGCCCGAGTACCCAAATGAATATCAGAAATGATACAAACTTCTATTTTGCGTTTTTCTTCCGCCATACTTTTTTAAAAGTAAGAAGTATTCTGAAGCTTAAGAAGTAAAAAGCGTATCTTTTTTATTAAAAACAAGTGTATTTATGCTGTCTAACTGTTTTTAAGTAATAATCTTTTAAAATTAACTTAACTAAGTAAAACTCTGTTTATTTTTTACTTTTCTGCATATTTGTAGAACAAGAAGAATAAATTATTCACATTTTAAAAGTTATAACATGTCTTACGCGAAATTAGAGTACATTTGGTTAGATGGTTACAAACCAACACAAAGCCTTCGTAGCAAAACGAGAATTGAAAGAGATTTCACCGGAAAACTGGAAGATTGTCCAACCTGGTGTTTTGATGGTTCCTCCACAGAACAGGCACCCGGCGGTTCTTCTGACTGCTTATTGAAACCAGTATTTATTTGTCCGGATCCGGATCGTAAATTTGGTTATCTGGTGATGTGTGAGGTTTTATCTGCAGATGGTACGGCTCATGAATCTAACGGACGTGCAACAATTGACGATGATGACAATGATTTCTGGTTCGGTTTCGAGCAGGAATACTTTATCTGGAATCCTAAAACAAACAAACCTATTGGCTGGGGTGAATTTACTCCAAGCGGCGAGCCTGGCCCTCAGGGTCCTTATTACTGCTCTGTTGGTGCAGGAAAAGCGGTGGGCCGTGATATCGTGGAAGAACATTTAGACTTATGCTTAGAAGCTGGCTTAAACGTAGAAGGTATCAACGCAGAGGTGGCTATCGGACAATGGGAATTCCAGGTGTTTGCAAAAGGAGCTAAAGCTGCCGGCGACCAAACATGGATTGCCCGTTATTTATTAGAAAGAACTGCTGAGAAATACGATTATGCTATCAACTGGCATTGCAAACCACTGGGTGCTACAGACTGGAATGGCTCCGGTATGCATGCTAACTTCTCTAACACCGTATTGCGTACAAGCGGCAAACAAGAAGATTTCAACGCTATCTGCGAATCATTCGCTCCATTTGTAAAAGAACACATCGCAGTGTATGGTGCAGATAACGAACAACGCTTAACCGGAAAACACGAAACACAATCTATCGATACCTTCAGTTATGGTGTTTCCGACAGAGGTGCTTCTATCCGTATTCCGATTGCAGCGGTAGAAAAAGGCTGGAAAGGCTGGTTGGAAGATCGTCGTCCAAATTCTGCTGCTGATCCATATAAAGTAGCTGCAAGAATTGTAAAAACTGTGAAAACAGCGAAAGTGTAATTAGTGACTCGTTATTAGTAACAAATTCGCATAAAGAGAAACCCGACCAAATGGTCGGGTTTTTTATTTTGTCTGAACTTTGATTTGTGTGACAGATGTGATTTACATGATATCGCTGTGTTATAAAATCACACTCACCCTGGAAATCAAATTAATCACAGTGCTCATAAAACATTATTTCAATTGCTCCTGAAAAAAGTTGCCCATACGTTCAAAGGCCTGTTTTCCTTGTTCTGTATTAAAAAATAAATGAGGAATGCCGTGCGGCAAATTGTACCAGTGCGGTTCCAGATTTCCCTGCAGTTCCGTTTCCAGTTGCTTTACGCGCCACACAGGACACATCGGGTCTACATAAGCAAAATGTCCCTGTACTTTTTTATCTATCAGGGAAGAACAACTTTTAGGAATGCCGCTTCCTTTCAATCCGAAGGAATGATGAAATACTACCGGCGCTTTTACTTCGGGACGAATAGCAGCGTGTAAAACAAAACCACCGGTGAGGCATTGCCCCACCACACCAATATTATGCTCATCTACGTTTTCAAATTCTTTAAACTGATCTAAGATTTCAAAAAATTCTGCCAGCGGTGCATTGCC
>JADLAJ010000039.1 GCA_020848255.1 Chitinophagales bacterium | reverse complement strand
TGTTTCGTTTCTGCTCGTAGTTACTTTTCTTTTCTTCCACCAAAACCAGATTATGCACCTTTACTTTGGTCTGCAGATTGCCAAATGCCACTATAGCATTATTGTTTTTTATTTCCAGCACCTCTCCTGTTTCCGTACCTTCTTCCAGTTTTACTTTTGAGCCAACGGCTATCTGTTTGGCAGATTTATCCGGAACAGCAACAGGAATATCGTCTAATTTTTTTTCAATTTGTTCTCTGTTTTCGTCAATATAACTTCTTACTTCTAAAAATTTTTCTTTGTTGTTTTTTTCTTCATTCCACGTACGCATCTCATTTTCCAGATTCCTGCTTTCATCATTGAATCTGTCTAACAAACGTGCTTCATATTGTTTCAGCAATCGCTTTTTTTCTTTCTCTAATTCTTTGTTCAGTTGCTCATAGCTTTTCGTCAAATCCTGTAATTGTGATTCTTTTATCTGCACATTTTTACGCAGGCCTTTGATAAAATGCTTTTCTGTTTGAATATCCGTCAACACATCGTCCAGTACTTTCTTATTATCTCCGATTTTATTGGCAGCACTGTTAATAATGGCTTCAGACAAACCGCTTTTTTTTGCAATCTCGAAAGTAAAAGAACTGCCCGGCTGCCCAATCTGCAACTGATACAATGGCTTTAATTGTTTAGTATCAAACGCCATGGCGCCACTCTGCATATTTTCGGTATTAGCGGCATATACTTTCAAATTATTAAAGTGCGTCGTTATCACACCAAATACATTCTTACGATGCAGATTTTCCAGAATAGCCTCCGCCATCGGTCCGCCCAATGCAGGATCGGTTCCCATACCCATTTCATCAATCAGCACCAGAGTTTTAGCATTTGCTTTAGATAAAAAATGATTCATATTCGACAAATGCGAACTGTAGGTACTTAAATCATTTTCTATAGATTGCTCATCGCCGATATCTACAAATAAATTTTCAAACACAGACAACACAGAATTTTCTTTTGCCGGAATCAGCATACCAAACTGAAACATTAACTGTATTAATCCAACTGATTTAAGGATGATGGATTTACCACCGGCATTCGGTCCGGAAATAACCACCATTCTGTTTTTATCATCCAGAAAAATCGTATTATCTACAATAGGTTTGTGTTGCTTTTTGTGATGGTGATATAAAACGGGGTGAACAAATTCACGTAAATAAATCTGCCGTTCTTTCGACAATTGCGGCATTGAGCAGTTATAATTCACCGCAAAATATGCTTTAGCGCGAATCACATCCAGCTCACTCATCAATTCCTGTAACGACTCAATATTCTCTTTATACGGCTGAATTTTAGCGGTAACATCCACTAATATTTTATGAATTTCCCGTCGTTCATCCAAATACAATTCCGTCAATTCATTATTCAGAAAAACGGTTTCATTCGGTTCTATATAAGTTATGTTCCCGTTATCACTTTCATCTGTAATCAGCCCTTTAATACTTCGCTTATACTCTGATTTTACAGACAACACGCGCCTTCCGTCACGGATGGTCTCTTCCGTATCTGCCAGTACATTCTGCTGTTTGTGTGCCGATAACACCCGCCGGAAGACTGCATTTATTTCCTGTATTTTTTCCTGTATTTGCTTCCTGATTTTAGACAATTCCGGGGTGGCATTTTCACGAACGATTTCTTTATCAATATCAATCACTTTAGAAATCGAAGCAATTAAACCCAATTCTAAATTATAGTCTGTAATTTTTTCTGATAAAAACGGATATAACTGCTGACGGGCTTTGGGTGTAAAAAAACGGAATACTTCCGCCACCGAACTCAATGCATAATATAATTCAATCAGTTCTTTTACATCCAGGTAATAATTATCAATTTTCAGTTTCTGTAAAAACGGCAATTCATTAAATCCATACTGTGGCAATTGCGTATCGTTCTCAATAATTTCTTTCGCTTCTTTTACAAACTGTAACTGCTTATTCAACGCATCCAAATCAGTCAAATATGACTGTTGCAGCAGTAACTGCTTACCCAGACTTCCTGAACATAGATTTTCCAGTTCCTTTAAAATAAAAGGAAAGTCTAATTTATTTAAACTATTTTTCGGGTAGAACTGCATTATTTATACATTTTCAGAATAGAATCTGTCAGTAAACTGTAGATTCGGTGTAAATGTTCATCTTCCTGTTTCAGTAAATAAAGATGCTTATCAATGATTTCCATATCTTTCCGTCTTGCCGGTCCGGTTTGTGCATCTTTCGGCGGGATGGTGTCAATCTTATGAATCGTTTCATGAATCAGCGGCATTAACAACTGATAATCGAGCTGATGTTTTTCACAATAATCCTGTGCAATAGCAAATAAGTGATTAGAAAAATTATTTACAAAAACTGCCGCAATATGCAAATGCCGGCGTTGCTCGTCTGTATATTCATATACTTTATCGCTCAATATTTTTGACAGTCCTATCAATTCCTTTTTAAAAGCATCGTTATTGGATGTAATTAAAAAAGGAACGGCTGTAATATCTATTTTCTTTGTTTTAGAAAAGGATTGCAAAGGATAGAAAATACCGGTATTTTCGGCATTCTCAAACACATCCAAGCCGACAGAACCGGATGTATGTACCATCTTTATATCCGTTTTTTTTTGCAGGATATATTGAGAAAGTGTTTTAATCACTTCATCTTTAACGGCAAAAATCAATAAATCAACGTCTAAATTCAGTTCATCTAAGTCGCAGATATAAATGGAGTTTGCCTGCCATGCCAGGATTTCAGAATTATCGCAAGTCTGGCTGTAAATCTGCTGAATGGTGATTCCTTTTTTAGAAAATGCTTTTGCCAGATGTGTCGCCACATTGCCGCTGCCGATGAATGATATTTTTTTGATAGATGATTCCAATAGAAAACTTATTACACTAATACATTCTCTTTCTTGCGACGTAACAAACTAAGCAGAATGCCAAACACCATCACAAAACAACCCAGCCACAATACATTTATGAACGGGAATTTGATAGCTTTCATAATGATAAACTTATTGAGTTTCTGTTCTACCAGAATCTGCATTTTATTTTCTTCCGGTAAAATTTTAATAACGGAAAAACTAACATTATTTTTTTCCACTCTTGCCGGTACACTTGTGGCAACCACTTCTCTTACCAGATAAACAGGCTCAATAGTATACGTCGTATCTATAGAGATAAATTTCATTCTGGCACCAATAGCAATGTCTTTCGGTTGTTTTTGAAAACCTTTAATTTCCGCATCCGGGTTAATCCCTTCAAACACCACCATACAGCGGGATGCCGGAATCGTATCTCCCACAGAAACGGTGTATGTATCCTGCACCATGGAATCAACAGGCGTTCCGTCTTCTTTCAGCGGAGCAGACGTAATATGTGTATATAAATCCGAGCCGAGAGTCTTACGGGTGGAAGGAACGGGATTATTCCCCATTTTACTGTTCATCAGAATATTCGGATGTAAAATAAATGTGTTACGGACATTTCCTTTCTTATCCAGTTCTTCGTATCTGACATTGAAATAAATATTTTGAACGGCAAATGAATCTCCCAAATAAGTTACTCTGTATTTTCCCATATTTGCGGGTTCATTTTCATAAAGCAATACATTTTCCGCAATTTCTTTTTCGGAAAAACCTTTACCATAATCAATACCAAATTTATTTATTGAAAGTACTTCCTGTCTGCCCTGCGAAATGAGGATTCCAATCAGCATAATGGCAAAACCTATATGCGAAACGGAACCTCCGGCTATTTTCCATTTTCCGTTTAATACCTGAATAACATATTGGGCATTTGCCAGCACAGAAAACAGTCCGCAAAAAATCAGTAACACATAATCTAACCGATATAATTTAAATGGAATGATAACAGCAATACTTAGAACAACTGAAACAGCAAATACAATGAGCAATTGTTTGCTGACTTTTAAATAATCTGATTTCTTGTACTTGAAAAACTGTGTGATAGCAGAACCCAATGCTACCAATGTTGCCATCCATATCTGAACGTTGTTGTAATGACTTTTGATATCAGAAGGCGGAGCCAGTTTAGCATTAAATATCTTATTGATGACAGGAAATGAAGTCAGCACTATAATATGTACTGAAGCAAAGATGAATACCAAAGAACCGATAAACAACCAGAATTCTCTGGATGATAACTGTTCTTCTTCGTGCTTTGCAGGAATTTGTTTTTTTAAAGTTCTGTCAATAAATAAATAAATGGCCGGAATCAAAAAGGCTAAAATAATAACCACTAATTGTCCGCTCATGCCTAAGTCTGTAAAGGAATGTACAGATGCATCGCCGAGTATGCCGCTTTTGGTAAGAAAAGAAGAGTACAGCACCATCAGGAAAGCACCAATTAAAAACAGATAAGTCGCATGTAAGGAATAGCCTGTATGTTTATATGCCATCAGGGTATGGATACCTGCCGCTAAAATCAACCAGGGCACCAGAGAAGCATTTTCCACCGGATCCCAGGCCCAAAAGCCGCCGAAGCTCAATGCTTCGTATGCCCATGCACCGCCCATTAAAATTCCTGTTCCCAATATCATTAACGCAAATAAACTCCAGGGCAATACCGGTTTTACCCAACCGGTAAAGTCTTTCACCCATAAAGAAGAAATGGCGTATGCTGCTGGAATCGTACAAGCTGCGAATCCTAAAAATAAGGTAGGTGGATGAATGACCATCCAGTAATTTTGCAAAGATGGATTCAAGCCTGTTCCGTCTTCCGGCACCCAGTCGGGATTCATTTTAAAAACGGGTATATCCATGGTATCGCGCATGAGCGCAAACGGACTGGAACCAAATTTATATCCGAACAAATAAATCCCTAACAACATAGAGCCCAATAAAACCTGTGCCAGTGCAACTATAGACAACACAGGGCTTTCCCAGTCTCTCGCTTTAAAAATCAACACACAACCTAACACACCATGCCAGAACATCCATAGTAAGGTACTTCCCTCCTGTCCGCTCCACATGGCAGAAAACTGATAATAAACAGGCAGTGATTTTGAAGTATGTTCCCAGACATATTTATATTCAAAGAAATGACCGTGAATGATGATTAACAAACAAGCCATCATACCAAATACCGCAACAGCATGCAGTATAAATAACTTTCTGCCGAAGCTAATCCATGGAAAAGATTTTGCAGTATCGTTTCTGTTGATGGTTGCAAAAAAATAGGCAATGCAAGCCGCAAGTGAGGTAGCAAAAGAAAGTATAATCAGAAAATGTCCGAGTTTACCGAACAACATATTTTGGCCAATTGCGTGAATATTCATAGTGGAGATGTTGTTACGCGGAATAATGCGTATTACTTATATACTTTTACCGTTGTTAGCTTGCTGTTCTCTGTTTTTGTATTTGGAAGGGCATTTCAATAAGATTTCGCTCGCTTCAAAAGTTTCTCCGTTCATTTTGCCGGTGACTACGATTTTTTCCGACCGCTCAATATCTCTTGGTTTTGCCTTGTTTACCACCACCAGTTTTTCTACGTTTTGGTCATCTTTCACATACATGGAGAACTGATTAGGATTCAATTCCGGTTTGTAGTCGATTCCTTTTTCCTTATTCAAATAACCTACTACTGTAAATTCTTTGCCTTGTTTGGCGTATACAGATTCAAAATTTTCATAACGGCTGAATCCTCTTCCTAACATTACTGTTAGAGAAGCCACCAAAACAGCCACAAAAAATAAGGCAATAATATGAGTACGTTTCATGAGTTACTATTTGCAGACTTTAAAACTCAAAATTACGTCACTTTGGCTAAATAAATGAAAAATGAAGGTTATTTAATTTTAACCAAGGAAGATAAATGCCTGTGTTTGATATATATTAAGACAATTTAGCACTTATCAGCTTCACAAACTCAGAACGAGTTGCTTGTTTTTCAAATTCACCTGTAAATGAGGATGTTGTAGTCACTGAATTTTGTTTTTGTACACCACGCATCATCATACACATATGTTTGGCTTCAATCACTACGGCCACTCCAAGCGGGTCCAGCGCTTCCTGAATGCAATCGCGGATCTGCGTTGTCAATCGTTCCTGCACCTGTAAGCGACGTGCGAAAGCATCCACCACACGGGCAATTTTACTTAATCCCGTTATTTTTCCGTTTGGAATATAGGCTACGTGCGCTTTTCCATAAAAAGGCAGCATGTGATGTTCGCACATAGAATACAACTCGATATCTTTTACGATAATCATCTCGCTGTGATTTTCATTGAATATCGCAGATTGTATAATCGATTTTGGGTCCAGTTGATAACCATGCGTAATATATTGCATCTCTTTTGCTACACGATGGGGCGTTTTTACTAATCCTTCGCGTGTCGGATCTTCTCCAATTAAATTCAAAATATCCTTGTAGTGATTTTCGAGTGTTGGATTTGGTTCAATTACCATTCCGTTGTTTAATACCATATCGTCCATGTTTTAAAGGTACAAAGAAGTATAAACATGAAAAAATGATTTTTGTTTTTACTTTGACGGAATTTTAAATCCTACCGGATTTCTCGGCATTTCTTCCTGAACCAGTAACTGTTTTAATGCTGCAAATATCATTTGCATATCATCGTCGTGCTTAGTGATGGTTTTGTTTTGCGCCAGTATCTTATTTTCCAACTGTTCTAGTCTTAGTAAAATATCTTTATTGGTAAACAACATTTCGCGCATCTTGGTGAAAATCCTGATAATTCTGATATTTACCTCAATGGCAGTATCACTATGCAGAACACTTGACAACATAGCAACGCCCTGTTCGGTAAAAGCATAAGGCAGCTTTCTTAAACCACCATGACTTGACATCACAATTTGTGACATCAAGTTTTCTGACTCTTCTTCAGTTAGCTGAAACATAAAATCTTCAGGAAATCTTTTACTGTTTCGTTTTACCGATTGATTTAAAACTCGTGTTTCCACACCGTACATTTCAGCTAAATCCCGATCTAACATAACCTTTTTATCTCTTATGAGATAAATCTTGCTAATCACTTTTTCTTCTGTAAGTAATTCCATATTATCCATTTTTTTACCATTTAAAGCATAAAAAAAACGGGCACCACATTGCTGCGATGCCCGTTTCTATTTGGAAAATTAGTTTTTCTTATCCAACATTAAGAAGTCGCTGGCAATGATTTCCGTGATGTACTTTTTGTTGCCATCTTTGTCATCATAATTACGGTAAGTGATTTTACCTGAAACCGCTACCTGCATTCCTTTGTCGAGATATTTTTCTACCACATCTGCCTGTTTGCCCCAAACAACCACATTATGCCATTGCGTTTGTTCTTTCTTTTCGCCTTTGTTGTCGTAGTAATAGTCTGACGTTGCGATGCTGAATCTTGCGAATTTCTTTTCTTCGCCAAATGTTTTGATTTCCGGTTTTTGTCCTAAGTTTCCGATTAACTGTACTTGATTTCTGATTGCTGACATGTTTTTAATTTTAATTACGTTAAAAAATCAATTTATTTATTTTAATAATCAGAAGTTCTGAAGTTGTTTTCGCGATTAAGTACATTTCACTTCTTCACTTCTTTCACCCATTTAGATACAAACTGCACACAGATTCCATAAATTTTTTGAAAAATATTTTTGTAAAAATCATAACTAATTGAAAATGAGTGAAATAAAATTGTATATTTTTTGAAGATTTTTTGATTTCGGTTCTTTGTATATTTGGATACGGTGAAAAATCATCCTAATACTATATGTATAGTTAATAGAAATCTTGTTATGAATCACTATCATCTAACTTTTATTGGAATTACTCTCATTTTATCATCCTGCTCATCATTACAAAAAAAAGAGAAAGCCAATATTTCTAATACAATTATAAAAACTGATAGTAAAATTGATACTACAAAAATTTATTCACTACTTGATTTAAATCCTTACAGCAAAAAGCTATCTAACTATGAGAAACAAAAAAAAGTACTAGCAGCAATTCAAACACTTAATGAAGAAAACTTCTTTTCTATTTATTTTAAAGAATTATCAATGTCTGATTTTTATTTATTAGATATTGATTTAGATGGAGATTTAGACATATTGTATTCATCATTATCAAACCAATATCGTCTTACTGACAGAAATGGACTTGAAATATTAAGAAACAATAATAATACTTATACGGCTTACTCAGTTCCTGGATATTTATATTCAACCAACCTATTTACTAAAAGCGACAGTATATTTTCGTTTAAAACAATTATGCGACCTTGTTGCGATTATACTAAATATACTTTCTTTGAAACCAGCTTTAATCCTAAAACATGGACTCTCAGTAAACCTGAAATTATTGAAACAATTGATCGTAAAAATATCAAAGAAAAAATATAGTATGACTTATACTACTAAGCATGAGTAAAAATGTTAATCATAAATCCATCACTCCAAAATCGCTCTCAACTTTTCTTTATACAATTTATTTTCATGTACATCAAAATGATTGACATTAGAGATTTACATTGAAATATAATAATCCATATTTTAATAATCAATCAACTAAACAGCAATAACAAACACCATACTTCCCACTAACATTATGCTTCCTAAAAAGAAAGAACATCCTGCAGAGAAACTGCAATTACATGCGCGTAATAAACATCGCGCGCGTTATGATTTTAATATACTGGTACGCAGTTGTCCTGCGCTGAAAACCTTTATTGCAAAAAATGCTTACGGTGATGCATCCATAGATTTTTTTAATCCGGAAGCGGTAAAAATGCTGAACAGAACCTTATTGCAGCACTATTACAACATAAATAACTGGGATATTCCCGCCGGATATTTATGTCCGCCCATTCCCGGGCGTGCAGATTATATACATTACATTGCAGATTTACTGGGCAGCCTAAATAATACTACTATACCCATTGGCAATCATATAAAATGCTTAGACATCGGAACCGGAGCTAATTGTGTGTATCCGATTATTGGAAATAGTGAATATGGCTGGTCGTTTACCAGTTCTGATATTGATACAGTAGCAGTAGCATCAGCACAAAAAATAATTTCGGAGAATCCGTCTCTGCAGGGACAAATTGAAGTGCGTTTACAAACCAATCCTAATGATATTTTCAAGAACATCATTCAAAAAGATGAGTTCTTTGACGTTACTGTATGCAACCCACCTTTTCATAGTTCTGAAACAGCCGCAAAAGCCGGAACGCTTCGTAAACTAAACAATTTAAAGCAGCATAAAGCCACGAAAGCCGTATTGAATTTCGGAGGAAAGCAACATGAATTATGGTGCAGCGGCGGCGAAGAGCAATTCACCGAAAACATGATTCGCCAGAGTAAAGAATACGCAGCATCCTGTTTGTGGTTTTCTACTCTTATCTCTAAATCTTCTAACCTAAACGATGTTTACAAAGCCTTGAAAAAAGTGGGTGCATCAGAAGTAAAAACGATACCGATGGCGCAGGGAAATAAGGTCAGCCGTGTAGTTGCCTGGACATTCCTAAGTACACAAGAACAGCAAAATTGGGTTACTGCACAATGGAATAAAAAAACGAACTAATCCGTCAGGCGACTGACCATTTCTTTATAGATTGGCTTTTCATGCACATTAAAATGATCCGCATCGGGAATAACAATGAAATGTTGAGAAGATTTTAAATGCGGAATTAATTTCTGTGCCAGTTCAATAGGAATTAATTTGTCTTTGTCACCATGTAAAATATAGGTATCGCAATTTACGCGCGGCAGGTAGGTATGATTTTCAAATTTGAATTTTAATTTTTTAAACGGAAACAGTTTTACTTTATGATTGAATAAATCCGGCATACTGTAATACGGAGAAATCAATATCAGTTTCTTCGGATGCACTTTTGTTGCCAGATTACTTGCCAGTGCAGTACCTAAGGAGCGTCCCACTAGATACACATCCTTTGTATGATTCAGTTTTTCTATTGTTTTATTAAACGTGATTTCCACGACTTCGTGTAACAAATCTTCCGTCAATTTCCCTTTACTTTTGCCATAAGTTGGATAATCCATGATGACAACATCCAGGTTGTTTTGTAAAAAAATATCAGCTTTCGGAAGATGATACTGTATATGATTTAAGGTGCCGTGCAAAAAGAAAACAAGTCCTTTGGAAGATTTTGCCTTCAAATGAACGGCGTTAATCAAATACTTTTCTTCCTTTATACTGAAATCCAAAAAAAATTCAGTTAAAGGGTGCTCACAAGTGTACACATGGTTTTTGGGCAACCGTTTTGACCGAAAAATAATGGCTTTCTGTAATAACATTCATGAATATAAAAAAAGGCCTGGATAAATCCAAGCCCAAGATTCTTAGTTCAGACTTAGTTTTACTTTAACAAGTCTTCTATGTTTTGCATAAATTCCTGATC
>JADLAJ010000038.1 GCA_020848255.1 Chitinophagales bacterium | reverse complement strand
GTTTCTGTTGCGGCCATTGTTTAATTTGGAAATGAGTTAATTTGAAGATTTGAAAATTATTTAAAGTTATACATTTATCTTTTTATTAAAATCATTTTCAAATTATCAAATTTTCAAATCCTCACATTATTTTCGTTTGTAGATTTTTGCATAAATCGGATTTTTGGGGCGCAGTGTGACCAATGGATCTAATTCAGGTACAAAATCTTCGTCTACATCAATTCTGAATTTTTGTAAAAACATCGCCAGACACACCTGCATTTCCTGTATAGCAAAATTATTACCGATACACAACCTCGGGCCTCCGCCAAACGGGAAGTAGGAATATTTATGCTTTTCTTTCACATTTTCCATAGCAAATCGCTCCGGTTGGAACTCATACGCGTTTTCCCAGACTCTTTCATCGTGATGTACCACATAAATCGGCATGATCACGTTTGTACCGGCAGGAATTTCATAGCCGTTAATCACATCTGCCTCAATGGTTTTTCTGCCCATAATCCAGGCCGGCGGAAAGCAGCGCATGGACTCATCTATTACTTGTTTCAGGTAATGCAATCCGCGGATAGACTCAGGCGTCGGTGTTTCACCGTTTAGTTTAGAATCAACTTCATCGGTTAAAATTTTCAATTTATCCGGATTCTGGGTAAGCAGATAAAACGTCCAGCCCAGGGCTATCTGTGTGGTTTCATGTCCGGCCACAAAAATGGTCAGGATTTCATCACGTAGCTGCTGATTGCTCATCGCCTCTCCTGTTTCTTCATCTCGGGCATCCATCAACATTGACAACAAATCCTCCTGTTGTTCGTGTTGTTGGCGTCTTCTGTCGATAACCGAAAAGAAAACCTTATCCATATATTTCAGCACTTCCTTTTCTCTTCTTCTGGTGGGAGTTGGAATCCACTCCGGCAAATGCAAAGGATTATCGATACGTTTGGTGATATATTCACTTGCTTCAGAAACCAGTTTATAAATGGTATCGGTAGTATTGTCTACTTCATTATAAAAAAGTGTAGAGTTTACGATATCCAGCGTCAGCTTATAGAGTTCTTTCGATAAATTCACCGCTTGATTGGTGTCGGCAAATTGTTCCAGACGCTCCACACTTTTGTCAGTTTGTTCTACCATATTGCGAAACATCAGGTTCAGTTTTTCCTTATGAAAAGCAGGCTGTGCCAGTCTTCGCTGACGTTTCCAGAATTCGCCTTCACTGGTCAGCAATCCGTTTCCCAGAAAAAGCTTTATGGAATCATAAGCAAAACTTTTACCATAATTCTTATTATTGTCAACCAATACATACTTTATCCATTCCGGATTGGAGAGCACCACCACTTTTCGTGTCGGAACTTTTATCTGAAAAATATCCCCTAATTTTTTTTGCTGCTCCACGAAAAAATGGATTCGCTCCTTTCTCAACTGCATCATATTACCCAGAAAAACATTTAATGTATTCGGGTGAGGCAAATCAGTAAATTTTTTCGTCGTTAACATAAGGTGGATATTTGTATTTTTGAAAAGAGCGGAATGAATTCGTAAATTGTGTTTCTATAATTACACGAATTCAGTCTAATTATAAAATAATAATACTATTGTCAGATGAATTTACGCTTAGTTTTACAACTTTGAGTTTAACAAAAGATGATTTTTACTTACGATGTCATTTAGATTTACAGCATGAAAAATATCTGGAAGAAAATATGGAAATGGACAAAACGACTGACGGCAGCCTTTTTCATTCTTAGTATTTTGTCTACGATATTATTCCGTTTTATTCCTGTCCCGGTTACACCCTTAATGCTGATTCGCTGTACGGAACAGGTTTTCAGCGGCGAAGCGCCTAAATTGAAGAAAGACTGGGTACCCTTAAAAGAAATGTCCTCCAATTTAGTGCTGGCGGTGATATCTTCTGAAGACCAGAAATTTTCAGAGCATTTTGGCTTTGATTTTGAAGCGATTGAGAAAGTGGCGAAACAAAATGTGAAACTTCAAAAACGCGGCAAACCCATTAAAGGCGGCAGTACCATTAGCCAGCAATGTGCCAAGAACGTGTTTTTATTTCCGCAGCGCAGTTATATCCGAAAAGCCTTTGAAGTATACTTTACCTTCCTGATTGAAATATTCTGGAGCAAGAAACGCATTATGGAAGTCTACCTGAATGTGATAGAAATGGGTGATGGCATCTATGGAGCACAGGCTGCGTCTAAAATATATTTTAAGAAAGATGCCAAAAACTTAACGGCGGCAGAAGCAGCTACCATTGCAGCCGTTCTGCCAAATCCGAGAAAATGGAATGCCGGCAAACCCACAGGCTTCATCAATCGCAGAAAGAGCTGGATTTTACGCCAGATGGGACACCTGAGAGGCACTGTTCAACTTTAATATTAATTTATCCGCATCACTTCTTTATACAGAGTTAAACATTATACAATGCATTCATAAGTCCATAATTCTGTTTTATGCCTGATTTTTACGTGAATAATGTTATTTTTGCAACTTCGCAAAAGAATTAATGAATTTCCTGGACGCAAATATTTATTACACCAGATTACGAACACATTTTCGATTTGTTTACCTGCATTGCATAAAACATTTCACCATTCGACGTTTTTTTATCGGGTTACTCTATTTTATCACCATTTTTCTTGTTACCATTATCAGTTTTACTTCCAGATTACTGGACGAAATATTATTCCCAAACTATAAAAATATTAAGATAAAGCAGCCTGTATTCATCATCAGTAATCCGAGAAGCGGTACTACTTTTTTACATCGTCTGATGTGCCTGGATGAAGAGAAATTCGTGTACAATCTGCTGTATCATACTACATTCCCATCTATTACTTTTTACAGAATGATTCAGTTTTTTAGTGGTATTGACAATAAGATTGGCAAGCCATTACATAAACTCATGGACTGGATTAATGATACCCTATTTGGAGGCTGGGATGATATACATGCTACGGGATTTAATAAATCGGAAGAAGACGAAGGCCTGCATTTCGTTTCGGGAATTTCTCCCAGTGTTGGTTTATTCACTCCTTTTTTGAAAGAATTTAAAGAATTGTATATTCCTGACAAGCTGGATAACAATACCAAAGACAATATTAAAAAGTATTATAAATCGACTATTCAGCGCTGGATGTATGCACTGGGCAGTGATAAGGTATTTTTAAGTAAAACCGTAATGAGTTCCGGCAGGCTGGAAATGCTGCACGAATTATTCCCGGATGTGAAAATTATATTCTTAATCCGCAACCCGTATCAGGCTATTCCGTCGTTTACGTCTATGTTTGCAGAGCCATGGACGGTTTTGCATCCGGATATCAAAGAAAATTCGGATGAGTACAGAGAGTGGGGCGAGCTGGGAATACAATACTATAAATATTTCAACGAACAGAAACAAAATTTTACCAAAGAGAACTTTATTACCATTCTTTACACGGATTTGGTGGAAAAACCAAAAGATACCGTGCTGAAGATATACGAGCAACTGAAGCTGGAAACTTCTCCGGCTTTTATAGAACGATTAGAAAAAGCTACTTCTACGGCTAAAAAATATAAGAGTACACATTCCTATTCGCTGGAAACCTATGGGTTTGATAAAGAACATATCTACAACGAATTAAAGTTTATTTTCGAGGAGTTTGGCTTTGAGAAATAAAGCTAATTGTAAATCTATCCTACTCTTCATTTTCCTTACAAATCTTTTTCTGAATTACTAAAAACTGTAACCGGCTTATCGGTTGATTGTTTTGATTAAAATAAAAAGAATCTAAACTATCTATAGTCGTGCTTTTTTCTATTCCAGTTGTTACACCGAGATATTCAAAGCGTTTCAAATGAATCTGTTTCTTTTCAATTCCTGCGAGTTTTTTATCCGCATAAAACGTGATTTCCGTTTCGTATTTATAAATCGGGTAATTATATTCCGTACCAATTTGTCCAGGTGCATTAAGTAAGGAGTCTTTCAATATTATAGTTGTTTTTTTACCATTACAAGAAACAAATGTGTCTGCTTCCGCATGCGCCACCAATAATAGCTGATTAGCAGATGTTGCTGCTTTCTGATAAGTATTTTCAATATCATAAGAAAAAAACAACAAAATGGAAAGTATAACTGCGTACATAATACCGGCAAGTTAATGATTTACACGGAATCAAGCTTGAAATTTACTTTATTATCTTGAAGACGAGTTCTTTTAACAAATCGGCGTTGGAGTTATTTCCGGTTGCATACAAGCCTTTTGCTTTTGCATCGTACTCACACAGCAAGTGTAAGATTTCCTGTGTTTTTAGAGGATTATAATAACGAACACCGTTGCTGACATCTGCGGGTATCCAGCCTATAATAGCTGTAGCAGCTTTTACATCTTTTATCTGGTGTACTACAAATAACTTACTAAAATGATTATACATATAAGCAAGAATAGCGATAATAGGTCCGGCTTTCGGGTTTTTCTCAAAATATAAAACCATTTTCATCGCTTTGGAATAATCTCTTCGGATAATGGCATTATTGAATTCCGTGATGTTGTATTCTTTAGAAATACCAATATATTTTTCAATAATTTCCGACGTAATCTCTGTGTTATCGCCCAGCATTACCGATAACTTATCTATCTCATTGGAAATACGAGACAAATCGTTGCCAAGGTTTTCAGCAAGTACTTTGGAGGCCTCCGTATTGATGGAAAAGTTTTTCTTTTTTACATATCCTGAGATCCAGTTGGGCAGCGCATCTTCTCCTACTTTCTTTGACTCAAAATAAACAGATTTCTTTTCTATAATTTTTGCAATCTTTGTGCGTTTGTCTAGTGTTTTGTTTTTATGGGCAAACACCAGAATTGTGCTGGCTACGGGATTTTCTACATACTTTTCAAAAGTCTCCCAGTCTTTCACCTTAAAATCCTGTGCTTCACGAACAATTACAACACGTCTTTCTGCAAAGGTAGGATATTGTTTGGCATCGTTTAAGACACTCATCGGATCCGCATCTTTGCCGTAAAACATCGAGTAATTGAAATCTTTTTCGTGTGGTTCCAATGCATTATTGGAAATAAAATCTTCAATTAAATCAATGTAATAAGATTCTTCTCCGCACAAAAAATATACCGGCTCAAACTTTTTAGTTTGTAAGTTTTTCCAGATAGATTCGAGTGTGGCAGCCAAAATAATTTATAATTTACAAACTGTAAGGTACGACTAATTTTATAGCAGCAAAACCCACGTGAATACAACTATTCAACATCCATTTTGAATTGTTAATCGTTAATTCTCAGCTCTTGAGTTGCTATTTTTCTTTAATTATCGCCATGATGTCTTTCTGCATTTTTTGTGCTATGGCGTTAGCTGTTTGTTCTGTGGAACTTTCCGAATAAATGCGAATAATAGGTTCTGTGTTAGAGCCACGGATATGTACCCAATCCTGATCAATATCTATTCGTAAGCCATCAATTGTATTTTGAGGATACTGTACGTATTTTTCTTTAACTTTTTGAATGATATCCAGAAGATTCATCCCTTCTTCCAACTGAATTTTATTCTTGGAAATCACGTAATTCGGATATTGCGCTCTCAGCGAGTTCATGCTTTTGTTAGACGTGGCCAAATGCGATAAAAATAAAGCGATACCTACTAATGCATCTCTGCCAAAATGTAATTCCGGCAGAATAATACCGCCATTTCCTTCACCACCAATAACAGCATTTGTTTCTTTCATCTTTTCTACCACATTAACTTCACCAACGGCAGAAGCAGAGTACAACACGCCGTGCTTTTCACTAATATCTCTTAAAGCTTTTGTAGAAGACAGGTTGGAAACTGTATTTCCTTTTTTATGCGCTAACACATAATCTGCAACAGCAACGAGTGTATATTCTTCTCCGAACGGTACGCCTTGTTCATCTATTAAAGCCAGTCTGTCCACATCCGGGTCTACGGCAATACCGATATCTGCTTTTTGCTGTTTTACTTCAGAAGAAAGCGCTGATAAATTTTCAGGAAGCGGTTCAGGATTATGAGCAAATTTACCTGTAGGATCACAGTATAATTCGTGAATCACTTCGACACCTAATGCTCTTAATAATTTAGGAGCTGCAATCCCTCCTACACTGTTCACTGCATCTACTACTACCTTAAACTTCTTCGCTTTTATCGCTTCCACATTTACGTAAGGAACTTTTAAAATCTGTTCTATATGGTAATCGAGATAATCTTTTTGTGTAACCTGACCCAGCTTATCTACTTCTACAAAATCAAACTTACCTGAATGCGCACGCTTCAAAACATCCTGTCCAACTTTTTCAGAAATAAACTCTCCCTTATTGTTCAATAACTTCAATGCATTCCATTGTTTAGGGTTATGAGAAGCAGTGATAATAATACCGCCGTCAGCTTCTTCAGCGGTTACCGCCATTTCTACAGTGGGTGTAGTCGCCAGTCCTAAGTCAATTACATCTAAGCCGATTCCGATAAGATTCCCTACCACGATATGATGTACCATTTCACCGGAGATACGGGCATCTCTGCCGACTACAATTTTTTTTGCGTCTTTTAATTTAAGAATAGTACCGAATGCAAGTGTAAATTTTGCAATATCAATAGGTGTCAATGCATCACCTGATTTTCCGCCTATCGTTCCACGAATGCCTGATATAGATTTTATTAATGACAAAGTATAAAAATTTAGAGAGGCAAATGTATGCAATAATGCGTCACGAACAGAAATTAAAGATAATAACAGTTGTTAAAATAACAATTAGGTAAGAAAAAAGTACACAAAGATTAATCTATTGTGCTGCTTTTTTGCCATGCCATATCTTTTGAACCTGAAGTTAATTTAATACTCACCAGTTCATAAACACCAAATAATACTGTTGCGAAAAACAGATCGCCAGCGATGCTTTTTTGCAAGAATGGTATTGCTAATACAAAACATTTAGTTAAACCTGTTAAATCTAATGTATACATATTACTGAAAAGCCATACACCAATATTGGTAATAACAAAAAACAGTAAAGAAGATAACAATGTAAATACAGCAGTTTTTGAAATATTTAAACGTTCGCTGTTCAGTAATCTTCCGAGTAAAATAACCAACAATATTGAACCATACGTAAACAAAATGGTATTGTGAAATATGTCAAAATTATTCAGGTAAGATAAAATTACATCACTAATAAATAAGGATACCACAGGAATGATAACAGACCACTTTTTATCCTGAAATTTTGCACCTGAAAATAATGCTATGGCTATTACAGGTGTGAAATTAAAAAAGAAAAATGTATTGGATAAAATTCTGAAAATAACCGCTGCTGAAATTAAGCCGGTGATTAACCAGAAATTGTTGTTTTTGTTTTGTGTTTTCATAAAGCAAATATAGAGAGTTTACCCGAAAGATGATAGTAATCTGCTAAGTTATTTTTCAGGGAATGTGCCCAAATGGGTATTAAAAATGCCTGTTTTCCGGTCTTCAAAAAATTTACGCAGTGCAAAGGCCGAAGAAGTAAAAGCAAGTTCTTTCCAGGGGATTTCTTCTTCTGTAAATAAACCTGATTCTATACTTTCCTCTCCGTTGCGAACAATGCCATCTTTTAGTTTTGCCAGAAAATGGATATATACCTGATTTGCCTGTGGTAAATTATAAACGGTAAATACCTTTTCAATTTCGATCTCTGTCCCGGCTTCTTCCCAGGTTTCCCGAATAGCCCCGTCTTCGGCTTTTTCAAAATCTTCCAGATAACCGGCGGGTAAATTCCAGTAACCCTTACGTGGTTCTATTGCCCGTCGACACAGCAGCACTTTATTATCCCAGACACACAGGGCGCCCGTTACAATTTTAGGATTGGTGTAATGAATAATTTCACAATGCTCGCATACAATTCTGTCTCTTCCTTCCGTAAACTTCAGGATGACTTCATTCCCACAATTACTGCAATATTTTTGAAGATTGAACATACTTATTTTGAAAATAAAAATGATTTAACGGAATTTGGATCGTTTGCCTCACGTTGATCAAGCTGCGTGGTTTCCCAGCGAATTTTGCCTTCTATGGATTGACTTTCAACAATCGCATTCGGATCGTTTATTTGTAATAATTTAAGTCCTAAATTAATAAACGCCTTTCCGTCATTCCCATACGACAGCGGATGCATTTCCGGTTTCCAGTTTTTGAAAAACAAATCTGCATCGAGAATACAATTACCCGTAGATGCATTATAAGTATAATCTGTTATAGCGATATCTAAAGACAATAAATGCGGAGTTTCCAGGCGTTTTCTGATTAAACCACCTTTACCTTTTGGAAGATTTATATCAATTTTATTAATCAGCGGAATTCCAACATTAAAACCGGACAAACCATTCATCTGTTGATTATTCAGTGTTTTATCTTTTCGGGATATTTCATTCGGATCTATATCAGGTCTTGTTTTAAATGGTTTTCTCCAGAAATAACTCTGAGACAAATCTTTTCCTGTAGAGTGTACACCTTCATTATAAGCAATTACCTGATATGCAATCGTAAACTGATAATCAAACCACTCATTATCGCCCGGAGAAAAATTAAGGCATTCCGGCGAATCGCAATCTGCGCCTAATTTAATCGACAAGTCAAACTCAAACTCATTTCCGGAAAATCTCAATTTGTCAACTTCAATAAACAACTGAGATAGCTTATCAGCGTTACCAGTTCCCATCACTTTCCCATCGACAGAACTTCTGCAGTATAAATCAAAGCCGTTTAACACAACAATTCCGTGATGGTAATTTTTCAAGGCTTCCGGCCATACGCCTTTCACCGTAATATTTTTAGTCGTGCTGGTAGCTTCTCTTCCTCTGACGGCGGTACTTACGGAAGAGGAGAAAAAACGTGCTTTATCCGACTTGAGAAAGGTAAAAAAAGTCTGATACTCTAAAATATCTGAACCGCTGCCGGTTGCTGCGGAATGATTGAATACTGCATTAATTTTACCGTTGTTTCCTTCTATTTCTTTTACCCAATCACCCAGCCTGTTAACCCGGTGATTAAATGACCAGTCATGATAGAACCCCTGCCAGATTACTGTAGTGTTTCCAACTGAAAAAGAATCTGTTTTATATGTTGTATTAATTAACAAAGGGATATCTGCCTTTCCTTTACGGGTGTATATAATACTGATATTGCACCATAACAAGTACAGCAGAAATAATACAACAACAGCCAACAGAAAGTACCTCTTTTTCACCTAAGACATTTTAAAACAATAATATGAAATTTTCTGCAAATTTTTAAGCTAAAAGATAAACATCTGCTGTTTCAATACAATATACAAAGTTTTAATGTTCCTTATTTAAATTTTCAGACTGCGTAATCGTATTCTCTACTATATTTTTGATTTCCCTGAGACAGGCCGCACATAAACAATCATTATAATTCTGATCCAGATATTCTTTTTCTCTTTCATCCAGAATAATTTCAGAACACTGGCACAACGAAATACTACCCGCTTTACACTCAAATGTTGAATGACAACGCGTGCAATATTTTATTTCGTTAAAACTCACTACTATTTTAATTAAAGATTAAAATAAACGGCATTCGGAATAATTCCAACCTTAAAGGAATCAACCGCCTCTGCATTGGAATTATATCGGATTATTTTTCCGGCTTCATTAAAATTACCTGCATCCAGTCCCCAAATTTCCCCGGTAAACGGATGAACATCCAAGCCATAAAACAAGCGTGATATAACAGGTGTTGCCGGCAATGCCGTTGCGGTATAAGGCAATTGATATACCTTGTCATCAATACAAACGAATAACTTACTGCCATCTCCACTTACTGCTAAATTATCTGCGGCACTGTAATCTGCTGTGGCCGGTATGATTTCAATTTCTCTGTCTACGGTATTAGTTGACGGATTGATTCGAACGAGTTTAGCGGCCGATTGTCTATCAGGTGCATACGTTGGTGCCGGATATGTTACATTACCTTTACATAATACCCATAAATACCCCTGTGCATCTTTCTCCATTTCACCGGGATTATCAGCCACTGTGATGCTTGACACCACAGCATCCGTAGTTGTATTGATGATGCTAATCTTGTTATCCGTGCCAAAGCCTCCGCTATTGGCAACAAATACTTTTCCGTTCGACAATAACATTTCCTCAGGACCATCTCCAACATTAATTGTTTTAGTAACTGCAAATGTTTTCATATTCACCACTAAAACGGTTCCGGAAGAACTGCCATTGCTAATGTATGCCTTATCAGTTGTAACGCCTAATGCAAAGCGCGGATAATCTGTTCCTGTTGTAATTTCTCCCACCTGCTTAAATGTTCTGGCATCCACAAAAATTACTTTCTGTGAGTTATTAGCACAGATAATTCCAACATTCCCAACACGAGTGAAAGACTGCAGAACATCTCCTACAATCTGCCCGTTATTGGATTTTTCAAAAATATTATTGACAACCTGATTGTCCCGGCTGATATAGGAAATACTGCCGTTGTTTCTGGTGTAACCGCCTTCATTGACAATTAATGCGGAACCGGATTCAATGTAATTATTTACATTATTATTTGATTCCTTCTGACAGGAAATTAAAAAGGCAAGGGAAATAGCGATGAGAATAAAATGTTTTTGCATGCTTTATTATTTAAGAAATTTTGAAAAATTGTATATAAATGATAAGGAGTAATACCGCTGAGGTTGTGCATAGGAACGCACAGACTCGTAGGAAGTATTGGTAATGTTGTTAATTTTAAATATACACTGTAATTGGTGCTGCTTTTTAATGGTTCCTTTAAACGTGAGATAGATATCCAGTAAGTGATAGGGTTTCAATTCAAAAAAATCAATATTTTCTTCATCGGTAAACCTGGTGGATGTGTAATTATAATTGAAACCGATGCCAGCATATTTCTGTTCGATATAGAAATTTGTTTTGAAGGCATGCTGTGGTTTGTAGCGTAAATAATGTCCGTTCAAGTCGGCATTATTGGCATCTTCAGTGATTTGCGCCCGGTTGAAATTATAAATAGCTTTCAGATAAACATAAAATTTATCAGATCGAGTAAATGAATAAGTAGCATCCGATTCGATTCCGTATAGTCTGGTGGATTTCAGATTCTTCGGCGACCAGATAACGTTGGTTACAGGCGTCCAGACGATATTATTCTTTATGTTGGAATAGTACAAACTTACATTTGTTTGGAAACTATGTCCGTTTTTGTATGTATGAAATCTGTTACTCAGGTTGACTGTCCATCCAAACTCAGGTTTCAGATTCGGATTACCTCCGGGATTCCAGTATCGGTCGTTTAAATCAGGAAAGCGATATTTGTCGCTGTACGAAATATTAACAGCATATTTTTTTTCATGATTTTTAGTTTCAAAACCTGCTTCTGCATAAAACTGTGGACGAACGTATTTAAATGAAGAAAACGGTTGAGTTATTTTTACACTGGCAGCAAATTGTTCTTGTTTCCATTTCAAATGTGCAAAAACTTCACCAACATGATCCGTTACTTTTTTTATATATTCTTTTACATCCGCCATGTTGATATTATAGAAATATCCCGTCTTTAGAGAAAGATGGTATTTAAAATTTGTATTGATGTAAAAGGAATTAGAAATTCGGTTAGTAATATAATGGGTATTGATAAACAGAAAGGTATCCGTTGG
The DNA here is from genome assembly GCA_020848255.1 of Chitinophagales bacterium. GTDB lineage: Bacteria > Bacteroidota > Bacteroidia > Chitinophagales > JADIYW01 > JADJSS01. The sequence goes on along the minus strand of JADLAJ010000038.1, from coordinate 3,514 downwards.
CATGCGTTTATCAGAATACTTCATTTCATCGAAAGAATGAGCCAGCGCAAAATGCATATCTCCTTTAGAAATGGTCTTATCTATATTGATAAAATGACGAATCGATTTATCTTTCTGGTATTTACTGCTCTCTCCGTTGGAGCCCATAATGGCGGGCAGTTCTTTGTTTTTTTGTTGATACCAGCTTCCAATAGAAATGAAAACTTGTTTCTTTAACTGAATGAAAACAGTATTGACCGTTCCGGCACTTTTCAAAGCATTATGATTTGCCGTATCAATCGGATTATTGAATTTATACACATCCTCATAAATGAAATTATTTTTGGCATTATGGTAAAATGCGGTTGTATGAAACTGTATTTTACTATTCCCGATTTTGAAGGACAGGCTATTTCTGTAATTATCGAAACTGCAGATGTCACTTCTGACTTTCAGGTCGAATTTATTTCGCCAGTTTGGTTTTGAATTTATATTTACAGCCCCCCCCAAGGATGTATTATTCGTTTCTACAACTATTTCATCACCGGATTCAAACGGAATTAAAGACATATCCGTACCGCCCAGCGTAAGTGAATTGATTTTCAATCCGTTCCAGTAAACATTGGTGTGGTCGTCATTTGCGCCACGAACAGAAATAGAAGAGGTATTACCCAATCCGTAAGAATTGATTTGTACAGAAGTGAATTGTTGTAAGGCTTCACCAACATCACTTCTGGAATAAATTGCCGTAACATCGGGTGTTTTGTAAACAGCCACCAGACATTGAGCATAGTTTTCTTCCTTATTTGACAGGATTTTAACCGTATCAATTTGCTGTACAGAATCGATACGCTGCTGCGCACAGGTATATTTTGCACTAAGTACAAAAAACAGGCATGATAGTATGTAACTACTTTTAGTTTGCATATACCGTAAATGCTTCCTCAGAGCACTTTTGAGTGAATTGAATTCAGGCAGGTCTTCTGACTCGCACTTTACTGAAACCTTCCCGTTCGCAAATCGCCAACAGTGGTTGTAGAGTTCAGTACCATCCTTCGACAAGCTCAGGATGGTGTGCTTACAGCAACTGGGATTGTTCAGGATTTCCACCTGATTCCCTTTTAATCTCAGTAATGAAACTGAAAACCAAAATTCATTACAAAGGTATATTTCGAAAATCAGAAATCAAAATTTAATTTCTTGGTTTAAGTATTCTGAACAAATCTGTGGCAGATTTGTAATCAATGTTGTATCTTAAGCTCTCAAATTAGTTTTATGAAAACAAATATTCTGTCTGTAATTATTCTCTGCTCTATGATAACTTTTGCCTGCACGGCACAAACAACCTTGAAAGCGGTGAAATATACTGATGGCAAACAGCAACTGAATGGTTTTGCCACAACACCCAAATCTCCTAAAAAAAATAAAGCCGGTGTATTGATATTACCTGCATGGATGGGTATTAACGAACATGCCAAAAAATCAGCAGAAAATCTCTCGAAACTGGGGTATTATACGTTTGTTGCAGATATTTACGGTGATGGCAATTACCCAAAAAACACAGATGAAGCAGGAGAAATCGCCACCTACTACAAATCACATGTGGATGCATACAGAACAAGAATAAAACTTGCGCTGGAACAACTGATAAAAAGCGGCGCAAACCCGGAAAACATTGCAGTGATTGGCTATTGTTTCGGCGGAACCGGCGCATTAGAAGCAGCAAGGTCTAATATGCCGGTAAAAGGCGTGGTTTCATTTCACGGTGGCTTAGGACGAGATACCACAAAAGCGATTTCTCCAATTCTACCCAAAGTATTGGTCTGTCACGGTGCAGATGATTTCTTTATACCAAAAGAAGAAATCAGTGCTTTTCAGCAGGAAATGCGGGATAGTAAAGCCGACTGGCAAATGATTTATTATGCTAATTCCGTGCATTCCTTCACAGATGCTGCCGCCGGTAATGATAATTCAAAAGGGGTGGCTTATAATGAAAAAGCAGCAAAACGTTCCTGGAAAGCCATGCTGGATTTTTTTAATGAGATTCTTAAGTGATTGAATTTATCATATTCCGTCTAAAGCAACTGCTTCTTTCAGCAGTTTAACAATCGCCTTTTCGTCTATTTCATCTGCAGATAAATAAATCCTGTAAAAGATTTGTTTATTGGTGCCATGTTTAAGGTAATTGTCTTTGTCTTTTAATTTGCAACCATACCAAAAGCCCAACAGTACTCCATTTTTAATTCCACCTCTGGGTATGGTACTTGGCCAGATAATACAGATACCTTTCTTTCCGTAGAAAAAAGGGACATTATAGGACAACTTTTCTTTGCAGTTGGCAGGAAGATTTTCTTTAATTATTTCACGCAATACATCCACAATAATGCGTTCTTCTTCGGGAAGAAATTCTAAGAAATCTATTAGTGATTTAAATTTAGGAACAATATTCATGTCACCTTATTTATTCAATATCAGTTAACCCGCAAGGATGTGAAATTAGTTTGTAATGATAGTAATTTATGCCTCATCTTTTATGGCGGCCTTCTTCATTTCAGTTGCCAGTTTATGTCCCAGATACTTTTCAATCCAGTTATGAACGATGTAGATAACAGGTGTAAGTAACACCGCCATAATAAACTTGTAAATATAATTTCCAATACAAATGGCCATCACCACATTAAACGCCCAGGCTTTTCCATTGGCATCACTGATGTATTTGGGATACAGATAAAAGGCGATGAACAATACGACAAAACTGTCTATCAACTGAGAAACGATAGTAGAACCGGTACTTCTGAGCCAGATGTACTTTTCACCGCTCCATTTTTTGATTCGGTGAAACACCACCACATCCACCACCTGTCCAATTAGAAACGCCACCAAAGAACCTAAGATAATGGCAATTCCCTGACCGAAAATCTGACCGTACGCAGCCTGCATATCCGGAATACCCTGATCCGTTTTTGAGCCCGGCCACCAGCCAGCCGGCACCAATTTGATGGCTAAATAATACATGGCAAAGGCATAGGCCAGCAAACCAACCGTGAGATACGATAGAAAACGTACTCCCTTTTCACCATAATATTCGTTGATGATGTCGGTCATGATAAACACCACCGGCCACAATAAAACACCTGCTGTCAGGTTAAACGAAAACTCATTTCCAAACAACGGAATTTTAAACGGCTCAATACCGAGCGTACTTTCCAGCGAAAATATCTTCACGCCAATCACTTCTGCGATAAAAGCATTTGCAATAAAAAATCCTCCTAAAAAAATAAACAACTTGGTGGATTTATCTTTGATGATGTTTGTTATCATGGTATTCGATTAAATTGAAAAAATGCATACAATTACTCGAGTGTAACACCTTTCAGTATCACTAAGTTCATCGCATTATTAGGCAATCCTTTTACATTCTTATGTGTAAATCTCGTCACCTCATCATAAAATAAAGGAACTACCGGCGCCTCATCAATAATCAGCTGCTCCATTTTATGATATAAATCGCATGTTCTGGCGGCATTAGTTTCCT
>JADLAJ010000037.1 GCA_020848255.1 Chitinophagales bacterium | reverse complement strand
GTTAGCAGAGTTTTGGACAGGCTGATAGAACAGTATGGAAAGCCACAGGAACTACGATGTGACAATGGGCCTGAATTTATATCCCATGCACTCACAGATTACTGTAAACAGCAGGATATCAACATAAAATACATCCAACCTGGAAAACCAACACAGAACGCATACATAGAACGATTTAACAGAAGTTACAGAGAGGATATCCTGGATGCTTATCTGTTTGACAGCATTAATGAACTCTGAGAGTTATCATGGAACTGGATGGAAGATTACAATCTTAATCACCCACATCAATCATTAAATAATCTCAGTCCTATGAAATATTTAGAATTAAATCACCATATTTAAATCCAATTTATACCCAGTTCGGAAAACGGGGTACTTACATCCTCTACTTTCATAAAACATTTTGAAGAGATTGCACATCGGAAAAGCATTTCAATAATTATTCTACATACACATATTTATATTACACAATTGTAAACCTATTTACAATTTTATTCATAAGGAGCTTAAACCTAGAATCAAAATATCCACTCTTTTCATGCATCATATTAAATAACTCATCCACTTCACTTTTAGAATAGATATTTTGAATGTAATATTTTTCCTTCAACAACTTACCAGAATCAGGTCTTAACTTATTATCCTGAAAGAAATTATTGTATCTCACGGCAAAATCTTCTGGCATTTGGTATACTTCAAGAACATTGTCACATTTTGTATCGTAGTATAGAATGGTATCTGCCTGACTAGATTTTATTGCAGATATAAGCGCCTTTCGAACCTTATTTGTATAATTTGGCGAAGAGTAGTGGATAATACTATGATTAATAATAATTGCAGTCCCAGCCTTTACCTTTAATGGCACCATATATTTTAACACAACATCTCTGTAGTTATCATAATAATATCCCATACTAGGAGCTCTGATAATTTGATGATTAAGATAGTGGCTACCAGGCAAGACATACATAGGACCATTTCTTGATGTAATATCACACAAAGGAACCCAACAATTAAGTGAAAAAAAAACATCTTCATCTACAATGCTCCAATCCTGGTGAGGGCCCAATTCACTGTTCTTTGAAGCAACTTTATAAACAAAAGTAGAACCATATATCTTATAATCTTGAAATATCTTATCAACAAATGGTTCCATCACATCCTTGATCATTTGACTGGACTTCATTTTATATTCCAAATCTTGGGAATACCCACCGGATATAAACCCTTCTTTAGGCAAATTAGGATGCAAATCATCAAATATATTATTCAACCTGATTAATGATTTCTCATCCAATAGCGGAACAATAACAAACCCCTGTTTCTCAAACAGAAATTGATGCTCATCTGATTTAAAGATTGGCTGATATTTCATCGCAAAAATTTCATCAAATGTACTAAAAATCCAAGACATTATTTTAATTTTAAGTATCGCTGTATGTCTACGATCTTAATGGTATAGCATTCATACACTATATTAAAATCAGACGAAATGGAATCACTAAAAAACAACAAATATCTGATCAATACGCTAAAATACATCAGAGACTATAAATCATATTTAATAAACTACAAACACATAAATAAAAAACAAAACAAAAAATACAACCCATTACCTGTGCAAGATGTAATTGAATATAATTTTGCCCGGTTTAATGGCCCACAAAAGTACATTTGTTTTGCTCCATTTAACAGTATGTTCTTCGACATCCGTGGAAAAGTAGTTGTATGCAACCAGAATCGTGAATACATTATTGGAGACATTAACGAACAGAATTTGCACGATATATGGTTTGGAGATAAACGAAAAACAATCAGCGAATACATAGAAAATCACGATTTTAATCTAGGATGTCAAAAATGCGCTGACACCATAATTTCTAAAAATCTGAATGGCTTACCTGCTATCTCCTATGATTCTACACCTGTAATTGAGAAATACCCCGTAAGGTTAGAGTTTGAGATTTCCAGTACTTGTAATTTGGCATGTGTCATGTGCAATGGTTTTATTTCATCTACTTACAGGAAGCACTTTGAAAAAAAAGAAGCATATCCAACAGTCTATAACAGTTCATTCGTAGAACAGTTAACTGAATTTATCCCTCATCTTAAATACACAAAATTCGCTGGAGGTGAGCCATTCTTAATTGATTTATATTATGACATATGGAACAAAATGATTGAATTAAATCCTGAGTGTGGAATACATGTACAAACAAACGGCTTAGTCTTGAATAACAAAGTAAAAAATATTCTTGAAAAGGGTCGATTTTACATCGGTGTATCTTTAGATGGAGCCAGCAAGAAGACCTTCGAAAATATCAGACTATATGGAAATTTTGATAGAGTATTAAAAAATATAGCGTATTTCAAAGATTATTGTGAACGCAAAAAAACAGTATTAAATATCCCATTCACACCGACTAGGGAGAGTATGTATGAAGTTCATCTATTTGCTGAATTAGCCAATAAATACAATGCCACTGCATTTTTTAATGTTGTATGGGAGCCTCATGCGATTGCAATTTGGACGCTTGATTCAACAGAACTAAAAGAATTACTCTTATTTTATGAAAAACAACAAATCCGTTCAAAGACATACACTGAACACAAAAATAAACTGCAATTTGAATACTTTAAAAATCAAGTTGGCAAATGGATAAAAGATGCGGAAAAAAGAGAGCTATCCTATCCTGATTTTGAAAAACTAACTAACTATGAATTAATAGAAAAACTTACTGAAAAATTAATAAAATACGATAATGGTATCGTTAAAAACTGGTTCACCGGTGAAATACAGTCCAACCCTAAAGAATACTATTACAATATCTTTAACCGAAAATTACAAGAAAAACCAACAGTGACAAGAAAACTATTAATTAAAATGAACACCTATGACATAGAGCGTGTACACATAGACGTAAACAACTATTTCCATTTGCACTAGAATCAGAAAATACTATACTACTAACTATACCTGCTAATATTATACTGAGACATTACATTTCTAACCTCTGAAATCAGCCCGGGATTTAGTTGATTTCTGTCACTAACTTCAGATTTTAAAGAATCAGCTATAAAAAAATATGACGTTGAACTTGGCCTTTCCGACCTATGTTTATCAAATTGATTGCTAATAGAATACTTATCATACAACCTATTTATCCAGACTTCAGTATCTTCAAAAAGATCTTCATAATAAACGACCTCCCACTTTCGCTCCTCTTCCGGGCATCGCAATAACTCAACATGCTGTATGGCCCACCAGTTGGCCAGCATTTCCGTTTGTGTTCGAATAGCCTTAATCGGTGCCTCATACCGCAAAAAAATATCCTGATATTTTGACTGATTCAAAGCAAACAAATTGTGGGTGGTTCCGATTTCCCTGAATCCGGGATGTCTTAGCTGTGAAGCTATTACGGCAAAGGGACTTCTCACCAGCAGAATGGGACGTATATTAAAATTCCGGCACAACCAGGGTAGCAGCAGATTGATGTTACAGCATTTCATCAAGAGTCTGTTTTTGGCGAACGGATTCGACAGCAGCAAGGGGTGAGATGTACTGTTGATTCCCTCGGCAATACCACCACTCAGGAGTTGACCAAAATACGCAAATGCTTCGTCCCATACTGCGTTTTCCGGAATATAAGGAATCACGCCCAATGCCTTCGCAAAGGTTTCTCCGCAATGTCTTGTAATGGTTTCATATTTGGTCGGCTCCCAGATTACCTGCATATCTTTATGATACAGCTGCTCCATCAGCCAGGTAGTACCTCCTCTCGTCGTTCCCGAAATAATAACAGGAGATGAAGTATTCTGATGTAGCAAAAGATGATGTAAATGATATAAAACCCGGTAGTATGCTATTTTCGCTGGATAAATCATGACTCATTATAAAAGTACAAAAAAACGTTACTTCTGTTGTAAAAAATCGTACTTTTAATACGGAAACTATATACATGATTTTCAGGAAGCAGGCAGACGAAGATTTTTTCAACAGGTGTGGTTACATACAACATTCCTTTTTGGGATTAGATGAAATCAATGCTCTTCAAAAAGCATTTATCACCTACAATAACATGAATGGCGAGGTAATCGACTTTGCCAAAGAACTGGGATATTACATCAGTGTTTTTGATTCTAACACAGAAAAACGCAAATACATTAACGACACGCTGAAAAATATTTTCACACCCAAAGTGGAAGCACTGATGAATAACTATACCATTCTCTACGGCAACTTCATGTATAAAGAAGCAGGAGGCAAGGAAATAGAAGTGCATCAGGATTTTTCTTTTGTTGACGAAAAAAAATACACCGCCTTCAACCTCTGGATTCCGCTGCAGGACACCACTCCGGAAAACGGCGGATTTCATTTAATTGAATCCTCCAACAAACTTTTTAATTCCTACAGAAGCTCCACTATCCCGCACAACCTCACGCATTACAACGAAGCGTTCAAGAAACTGATGAAACCCGTAGATGTGAAAGCCGGCGACGGTCTTTTATTTGACCATCGCCTATTCCATTATTCCACTCCCAACCGGTCTGACAAGATTAGGATTGCGGTGCAAATGGTATTGATACCGAAAGAAGCCACTCCGGTGATGTATTACTACGAGCCGCAAAAAGACAAGAAGAATCTATCTGTCTATGAAATGACGGAAAACTTTCTGCTGACAAAAAACCTGTGGTCCAACCCGACCGACAATCTCCGCAAAATCGGAGAAACACCTTATGAAAAAATTCCGGAGGCAGGCAGTATACTCCGGCAGTTGCAACCTGAAGACAATACTCCAAAACCATTAAAACTATTAAAGAAACTTTTTGGCCATGTATAATATATTTAACGACCCGCAACAGCAGGTGGCATTTGAGAACGACGGATTCACCACCCTGAAGGGCTTATTGAACGAAACGGAAATTGAGGAACTCAAAAACATCTACTATCAGTACACCAAAGGCAATGTAGAGAATTCCATCTACGGCATGTATGTAAGTATTGACGAGGCGGATGAGCAGAAAAAACTGGAGATGATGCTTTCCATTCAACAGTTTCTGAAACCTAAACTCGGGAAATATCTACACAGTATTAAATGTCATTTAGGGTCTTTTCTGGTAAAAGTACCTAATCCGCATTCCTACACTTATCCGCATCAGGACTGGCTGTTTATCGACAACGAAAAACCGGATTTATTTTCAGCGACCATCTGGGTATCTCTCGAGGATATTGATGTAAGCACCGGCTCGCTTGGTTTCATCAAAGGCAGTCACAAATTCCTCAACAACATTATCGGATCGCCCTCTCCGGAGATTATTACGGCTACCATGGGCCATGAAGCACTGTTGCTCTCTTATCTTACCTTTCCACCGGTAAAAAAAGGAGACGCTCTTATTTTCAACAATAAGACAGTACATGCTGCTTTCCCTAACAAAACGGACAAACAGCGAATTGCCGCCGGCATCGGGATTACACCGGAACCGGCTGTTCTCTACCACTATCACCTCAACCCAAATAATCCCAAAAGAATATTCAAGCTGACAGTAGACGAAGCATTCTTTCATACGTATGGGAACGACAGCCTGAGAAAATGCTATCACAAAAAATCCATGCCAAAATATACGCACGTAGTAGATGAACTGGATTACCAACCGGTACTTTTTTCCAGAGAAGAAATTGAACAGGAAATTATCCGGCACGGCAATACAACAAACGGCCTGCCGATAGAACAGCTTTTTGCAAATATATCCTTTAAGGACAAGGCAAGATTTGCTTTTCAGTATTTTATGCAAAGAATCTTCAGCAAATAATCAGCATGCAGCTATTCGTGGATAAAAATATCAATCAACTACTGGAGGAAAGAGGTTATGTAACCATTCCCCTGCTTTCCACGGAGGAAACCGCACGCCTCAGAGGTCTGTATGAATCATTAAAGACAGATAAGAAAGACACCAACGCAAGGTTGTTTGTCAGCAGCAGGGATTGCGATTATGACAAAAGCGTGGAAGTCAGCCAACTGATAAAAGAAATGCTTCTCCCTCATATAGAGAAAATAGCAACCCATTTCACGCTTTATGGCGGTGCCTTTCTGGCGAAGCCACGACATGACACCAATGAATTCGCATTGCATCAGGATTTTACGCTGACTGAACCTGCGCATCGTATGTACGCCATTTGGATAGCACTTCAGGATACCGATGAGAAAAACGGCGCTGTATTCTTACTGGAAAAGAGCCATCGTGTTTTGCAGAATTTTCTTTCTGCGTCGTATAACAATGTCCGCATCGAAAGGAAAGATATTCACCCTGATTTCATCCAAACAATATCTCTGAAAGCAGGACAGGCCATTATATTCTGCGATCAGTTGTTTCATGGTTCCTACAGCAACAAAACCAATCAGGACAGAGTGGCTGCAACAGCACGCATTACGGACAAAGACGCTCCTTTTGTCTATTACCACAAACAGGATGATTCAACAGCAGCTGTTTATGAGATAGCACCCTTTGATCTGATTAAATATTTTGAGCATTTTCAAAAAGGAAATATTCCGGAACACCTGACCTTGAAATATACCTTACCTTATAAACATACTAGCTTGAACGGAAAATTGCTGAATAAAAGATTGCGGGAAATCAACGGTTGGCAGACAGAAGGTTTAGTGGATAGATTAAAACGGATCTTTCGTTAAACGCCTAGCAGACTTCTTATTTTCCTGATTACACCGCCTGGAGCGTTATTACGCAGTTTATACAACTCACTCAGGTGCCATTTCTCCTGTTCATTCATTAAGTGGCCGAACTTTTCTTCCAGTTCAGGATGAAATGTATTACCATGTTGTTCCAGCAACACCAACATCTCATTCCAGTTTTTCTTCTGCGGAATCAATGTTATCCGTTCCAATTCCTGCAAATCATCCAGCATTTTTGCCGCGGCATATTTCTGATGAAATCCGGGATTATTGTAACGATCAAAGAAATCATCATCCACCTTATACTTCACTAATTCGTATTTATCTTTCACCGTTGGATTCAGGTAATATGCGACAAATTCTGCCGCAGACTGGGTCAACGTGATACTGATGCCATGTCTGGTAGTTTGTGTGGTATTGGGGAAAGAGCCGTGAATCGTCTTATTGTCAAAAATCAATACATCTCCGGGTTCCGTATTAATCACATTCATGTAGGGCATCAGCTTATACCGGAATTCTTCTACCGGCTCCGGTACCAGCGGACACGGAAATCCTCTGACCTGATCAAAGAACAGATGTCCTCCGCGGATGAAAGCCATGGCGCCATTTGATAAATCTGTCTTATCCAGAGAAATCCAGCACATCAGCGACTGATAGCTGGTTTCATCTACAAATGTCCAATCCTGATGTGCGGCCACCGTGCCGGTAGGATAAGGTTCTTTTATCATGTATGAACCTGTGAAAAACTTAGGCTGGTGTAAGAATTCCGCGAAACGGGGAAATACATCTGACCTGAAAAAAGCATTGAGTTTCTTGCGCACTTCGTTATCCATCTCGTCAATACTGACACTGAAGCCGTATTTTTTCTCATCAGAAATAGCCAGCGAGTCATAAAATGTTTTGAAAGCGGCAGCCTCTTCCTCACTGAACATCTTCAACTTGACAAATCCATCCTTATTGAATGTCTGTTGAACCGCATTATCTTTAAAAAAAATTGACATATTATTTATTTACAACTTATTTGTATCACAACAACTGATTTATTGATTAAAAATACACATTTAATGGCAAAAAAATGCCTGCTG
>JADLAJ010000036.1 GCA_020848255.1 Chitinophagales bacterium | reverse complement strand
TTTGTAAAGAATAAATAAACCCGCACTTAAAATCAGGGTGCCGAAAAAGGGATGTGTAAATACTCTGATGCGGTGATTGTGCAGACTGAAGTCTTCCTTAAATTTATCGAAATCTAATACAGGCATAGCTTTTATGTTTTAAGAGTTGGAGCTATGAAGATAAAAATAAAAAAGTCTTTGTGTTTTTCTTTATTGTTAAAGATGTGATAAAAACTATCTGAAGAACTCAACGCCTGTAACATCCATCACCTGGTAACCATCTTCTGAAAAGAATGCCGGTGCCGGTTTTCCTTTTATTATGTCCGTTAATTTCATAAATACAGAGCTGCCGTCTTTAGCGGTATAGGTAGATTCCAGCGCACATCCGTCAATATTAGCACAGTCCGTATTGATGGAGGATTTCTTTCCTTTCATGCCTGCCGTGAAATAGGACAAGGCTTCTGATGTATTGATAGTGACGTCTTTGGTAACCCATGCTTCGCATTTAGCGCCGTCGCTGTAGCTGAGTACCCATTTGTTACATTTGTATCCGTCAATAACTTTTGATTCGGTTGTTTTCTGAATACTGACGCTTACCGCAGGTGTTTCTGATTTATTGCCACTGACGCTTATTTTCGGCATTCTCATAACCATGCCGCTTTTCTTTTTCTTCTTCAAATCATCGATGAGCATGGTCATGGTGTTTTCCCGCACATCAAAAATGCTGCGGATATTTTTTTCCGTTTCATCTGAAAACAATGGTATGGTAGCCATTTTAAATTCGTCGTAGGCTGATTTTATTTCGCCGGTACTTGTTTTTCCTTTTGCATCTTTATTCGTAAACTTCATTGTGTAGCTGCCCAGAAAGGAAAACTTTTTAGCGTTTGGATTGGCAGTGCCGGGTTGTATTTTTACTGTTCCGTTATTGGTTTTGACGGTTGTTGTACTTCCGTTTTTTTGTATGCTGCCCGTTTGAGCATATCCGATAGACGCAGCAATTACGAAACTGAAAAAAAGCGATTTTCTCATACCTCTGTTTTTTTATTGTTTGAAAAGTAAATTAAAGTTAAGCCTAAAATCGTAATATCTAAATTATATATTCTCATGATAAAATAAGTAATTACTGCAAATATAACTAAAAACAGAAATAAAATTCTGTCAATACGTCTTGTGAAAAATCCGATTATAAATACTGCCTGTGAGAAGAACAGCATTAAATATGAAAGAGCGGCCAGGTTCGGATGTGTAATCAAATGTGATGCGATACGGTAGCAAATATGTTGTGGATTTAAGGTGGCTAAATCACTGTGCTGGCTGATTAATACACTCACGAAATTCTGCGGAGAAAAAAGTAAACCATTGCTGAATTTATGATAGGCTGAGGATACCATGATAAAGACCAGAAAGTATCTTGCAAACTCCATCAATAAATCAAAGTCTCTTTCTTTTTTCATACAGAAAGGCAGCAATGCAATAAATACGGCACTCATGCTTTTGGAATGCGCACAGGCATAAGTTTCTATCGTTATACGTTGTATAAAAAAGAAGATGATTAACAGTCTGCAAAACAGATATCTGTATTTACCGGATACCAGACATGCTATCGGGAAAAATACCACAGCAAAATCAATGATCATACATGCCCAATAGTGTTGTATGATGTATTGAGGAAAACCGCTGCAAAGGCTCAGCCAGAATGTATAATCCAGCTCGGGACCTTTCATGGGTTGTCCGTATGCGTACACCAGAAAAGTGCTGCTGTGAAACCGGTACAAAAGTAATATAAGGAAATATCCGAATACTACTCTTGCAAAAGAATCTCTGTTGCTGATATGGAAATTAAGCAGGCTCTTCACTATTCAATTTTTAAAACACTCCAGCTTTATGTATATCTTTAAATTGTCCGTTTTCCCATTTATATTGCACATCTCTCAGTTCTACTGTCTTGATTTTTTTATGCAGTATTTTTTCCAGGTATTCTTTGAGCCATGCAGGATATGTCGCCGCTTCGTCAGAGTGGTTGTTTATTTTGTAAGCAACAAATGCATATACTTGCTCCGGAAATATTTTTGTTCTTGATAATACAGCTTCATTTATTGGGTCATTATAATTATTAATCCGCTGCCTGTTATACATTTTGTATGTATTTAATATGGATAACTCTTCCCAGATAGGAATTTTAGTGACATCCAGTCGCTCGCCATCTATAAATACTTCCGTTTGAATAATGGTATCAGGCATTGCTTGAGTCCGCGAATACATATCCCAGACAAACCATGGAAAGGAGTGAATGCGTTTTTGATTAAAAAAGGCCTGAAAAAAAATAAAAATCAAAATAAAATAAAACAGCATTTTATTTTGCTTAAACAATCGAACCAAATATAAGTTTTGAAATCTATACATGCTCTTTTTGTCTTATGCCCCAATTCTAAAATACCGCTTTGAAAAAATGATAACAAATCATCAGCACTAAAATAATTTTCAATCCGCTGGTTAATAAGAAACCTACGAAAGAACCGATGCCCGATTTTATAGCCAGTGTAAACTCCTGTCCGTCTATCAGTTCACCAATTAGCGCACCTAAAAAGGGACAAATAATTATGGAAATGCCGCCGAAAGGAGCGAAGATGATACCGACCACGATACCGATAAAACAACCTCGTATTCCTGCTTTTGAGCCTCCGAAATTCTTAGTGATCCACACAGGAATGACATTATCGATAATGCTAATCAATATAATGATAACGGCATACAGAATCAGTAGCCACAAAGGTAAATCATCTGTTGCATGCAACTTGAAATAGGCGAGTAGCAATGCCAGATAAGCAATGGGCGGCCCCGGTAGTGGCGGCAGTACACAGCTCACTAGTCCTACAACGAGTAAGATAATTCCGATGGTGATGATGATGCTGACTTCCAATTTTAATTAATTATTGAATGGTTGAGTTGTTGAATTATTGAATAAAATCGTTAATTGTTAATCGTTAATTATTGGCTATCCCCACCGGTTTCAATTCTGTTCCTTCCACGATAATTTTATAGCCGTTCTGATGGGCCATATAGAAAATCAAATCCATCACGTCTTTCTTTTGCTCCTCGGTTTGTTTTACCAGTTCCGCACTCAATGCTTTCTGTCGTATTTTTTCTTTCGCCAGACTGTTCAGTTTCGATAATTCCTGTTCGCTGAAATCCGTAAACAAACCGCTGCTCAGGTTTTCAAATTTGATATCCGTGTCGATAGAAATGATTTCAGGCTTCGGCATTTGTTGTATAACAATCGTTTTGTCTTTTTCGTTCGTGGTGATTTTAAGTTTTTCAAGATTGTAGCC
>JADLAJ010000035.1 GCA_020848255.1 Chitinophagales bacterium | reverse complement strand
TATTTTTGGATTCACCAACATTCTTACCTCTGTCTACTTTCGCGTTTTTGGAAACTTTTGCCATGACTTATTATTTAATTTCTTTGTTAAAAGTTACTTTTTTCATAATCGGATTGAATTTTTTCAACTCGATTCTCTCAGGTGTATTTTTTCTGTTTTTAGTAGTAATGTAGCGAGAAACACCAGCTAAACCGGATGTTTTGTGTTCAGTACATTCTAATATTACCTGAATTCTATTGCCTTTCTTCTTTGCCATTTTTCTGAATTTTAGAAACCTAATTGAATTTCACCTTTTTTCTGTAATTCTTTTAAGTACGTGTAAATACCTTTTTTGTTGATCGTTCTGATAGCTGAAGTAGATACTTTCAACTCAATCCATCTGTCTAATTCAGGAATAAAAAAAGTCTTTTTCTGTAAGTTAGGATAGAATTTTCTCTTCGTTTTGATGTTAGAGTGAGAAACACTATTTCCTGACATTGGACCTTTACCTGATAAATCACAAAACCTTGCCATAATTTTTTCTTTTAAGAGGTGCAAATATCGGAAAAAAATCCATCATTTCCAAATAGCTTACACACAATTGTTTACAAACTAAAAAACAAAATTTAGTGAACCTGAAGGGAGTCGAACCCCTAACCTTCGCATCCGTAGTGCGATGCTCTATCCAGTTAAGCTACAGGTCCAGCTAAATTTGGAGTGCAAAGATAGTATTTAATTTGTGAATTTGAAAATGTAGCAATTTGAAAATGATGTTATGAGATGATTAACAATGGACATTATAAAATTCCATTTTAAACTTGCGACAAAGAATATCGTCCCTGTCTGCCAGCAAAATATGCGTTAGTCGTTCATTATCAACCCATCTTTCATGACAAATTTCTTATCGGCCTTGTCAGCAAGTAGCTCATTATGTGTCACAATGATGAAGGTTTGATTGAATTCTTTCTTTAAATCAAAGAATAACTGGTGCAGTTCTTCGCTCCTTTCCGTATCCAGATTGCCGGTTGGCTCATCCGCCAAAATCACTAAAGGCTGGTTCATCAGGGCGCGTGCAACAGAAACCCGCTGCTGTTCTCCACCGGAAAGTTCGTTAGGTTTGTGGTTAATTCTATCCTTTAGACCCATAAAATCCAGCAATTCCATCGCTCTTTTCTTTGTTTCCGGTTCGCTTTTTTTAGCGATAAATGCAGGAATACTTACATTTTCCAATGCACTAAACTCTGGCAACAGGTGATGAAACTGAAAAACAAAGCCAAGATGCTGATTTCGGAAATCAGAGAGTTCTTTATCTTTTAAAACGGAAATATCCTGATTATTAATGGTCACCATACCCGAATCTGCCTTATCCAAAGTACCGATAATATGCAGTAAAGTGGATTTACCAGCGCCGGACGGGCCAACAATACAGGCCAAATCGCCTTTTTGAATCTCTAAAGATACTCCTTTCAGTACTTGCAGCTGATCGTATGATTTATGAATATTTTTACAGGAAATCAATGCGCAGGGATTTAACTAGTACAATTTACATTTCATACAATATACCCAGGCACGGGAGTTAATTTCTGATTTCACTTTTTGTAAAGCCGTTTTCACTTCTGAGTTTTCCACCTGTACTGTCGTACGAAAAAGCCCATTGCTATTATCTTTTGAGATATTGACCACATAGCCTTTGCTCTCAGCTTCGCTTTTCAGTTTAATGGCACGTACTTCATCAAAAAATGCACCGATAACAATATATGTTTTGTTTTTGCTAGGTTTTGTCGGTAATGCTACAGCTGGAGTTATTACAGTTTCTTCCGTTTTTACAGTAGTAGGTTCAGCTGCAGCTATACTCGTTTTATTTTCAGAAACAGGTGTAGTTGCCGGATCAACTGCTTTATCAAAAGCAGGTAACAAGGAAGATTGATTTTGGTAAGTTCCGGTTTTCTGAATATTAAGGATTAGAGAAGCGCCCAGAAACAAAACCGCTAAAACGGCAGTAATCCAATAAGACACTTTGTTGGATGTACGTTTAGGTGTTACAGCATCTTCCATTAATTCGGGATGCAGTATACGCTGATAGTTTTCTTTTATACTTGATTCGCTGTCTTTCAATCTTTGTATGGGCTGAATGGGCATTGACTGTAACCCAAAACTTTCCAGCAAGTAGTTCTTTGTATAATATGGTTGAAACTGAATATTGTTCTCCGCATCGACTACAAACCTACCGATATCCTTTAAAATCAAGCTTTTATGTTGGGAAAGAGCTACATTCCATTGTTTAACAAAATCTGCTACCTGTAGTTCCGCTTCGTGATAAGAAACCAAGAAATGGTGAGCTACAGTATTAATTAATAAACCATCGTTATTTTGCAAAGAACGATTAAATGCTATCAATTTGGTTGGCGGCACAATGGTATTGAACTGCAGACGGATTTCTGCCGGATGATAATTTCCGATAAATGCCCCGAAATTCGGAATAATAACGCAGTTGCCTGTTAATAATAATTGTTGAATCAATTCTACCATTGAAGCAAAGTTAATTTTTTTTACCAATAATGCAACAGATTATAACATCAACTGATTCCTCTCTACGTTCGGAATGTTGTTTTAGTATCTTATTGGTGGTTAAAAACTCAACTTCACACCGCCTATAACCTGAAAACTGTAAGTTGGGTATCTGTAAAAACGCTGCCATTTCTGAAAACCGAGGTTATTCAAATCCACAAAAATGCCGATATTTTTAGTGATGAAATAGTTAGCCGATAAGTTCACATCTACTAATCCTTTTACAGAATTTTGCGTCAATAATATTCCGCCAAAATCATCATAATTTCTTTGAATAGCATTTACTTTACTTTGTCCGGTTACATCTATGTTTACATACAACTTCTCTTTCCAGTTATAGAACGCTGAGAAACCCGCTTTAAATGAAGGAACATAAGACAACTCAAGACTGGTATTTTTATTGTAGATAAAATAATCAAACCATGCTTTAGCTCCAAACTGATTTCCTTTATTGTAAGAAATACCAAAATGTGGATTCCATGCACGCAGGTTATTTACAGACTGTACACCGGCATTTATTTCCTCTTCAATCGGGGCAGCTGTTGGAAAATATACATTATTGACAAACTGTGCATTCGTACGGGAAACCAGCTGACTGAAACGCACATCATATCCAAAACCTTTGATGCTTCCGCGCAACCCTATAATGGTACGTGTTTCATCAATAGAGTTGTTATAATTATCTGTAACCACCAACGGATTTTCTAATGAAAGATTATTTAGGCTGTTAATCTTCACCTGCGTTCTCCATTCATTATACATAACTAAATAGTCTTTGTATATCTGCAATTGATTTACGATTTCCGGCAGTACATAGAATTTTCTGTTCGTCACAATCAAATTAGGGCCAGCCATAAATGTCCAGATTTTGAATTTGATCTTTCCATAAGGAATTCCCTGCACGGTAAGATGGTTCTGGTTATTTAAGAATGCAAAAAATGTGGTATCCTGATAATTGTCTTTATAAGAAACATTGGTCACATTTAATTTTGCACCCAGCCAGTAATTCTTTTTAAAATTATAACCGCCTTCTGCATTTACGCCAATCGTTAACTCTTTAGGTTTGTGAAAAACATTCTTGTTAATAACAGACGTAAAATTCACCTCACCATTGTAATAGTAGTCTGCTTCTTCGATTCCTCTTAATTTTACAGCGCCTCCAAAGCGGTTGAAATTTGTTTTTAGTGAATCTCTGTTGGAAATTATATCTGAGTAACCGTAAAAAATATGCTGGTTTAATCTGTAAAATAATTCACCTCCTATCGCTGCTTTTTTCTTAATAAAATATTCACCAAAGCCTTTAATTTTAAAATCCGTATAGTTCTGGTATTCTTTTTTATTCTTAAATGTCATGATAAAATCCGCATCCAAACCGGCGCGGTATTTTGTTTGTATCGGATTGGTGATAATTAATTTAACCAATGGTGTTAAGGGATAACCAAATCCGATTTTAGCATAGAAAAACTGATTTTTTTCCGGCTTCTTCCCTGCTGTTTTTATCGGTTTGATATCTTCCGGATTGTAACTTATTTTTCCTTTTACATCGGAGTAAGAATAGGTTTGCGGATCCGGTTTTGTTTTCACAATATTCGGCAGGTTGGGACCAAACGGGACCTTATTGGATGAAATCAAAATAGGTTCATATGCTTTTACGATATCTACCTCATCCAACTGCGGCAAAGTGTCAACGTTGCTTTGAGCAAATGAGCTTAGAGTAAAGAGCCAAGTTCCAAGCGCCAAAGCAAATTTGAAAATTTGAAAATTTGAAAATTTAGAAATGATATACTTCATCTTATTACTTTTATTTTAAAAATTGATGTGGAAACAATCCCGATATTTATCGAAAAAGCATGACATCTGAATTATTTGTTATTCTCAAACTGCATTTGTGTGCCGTTATCCTGTAATTTTAATTTTGAACCATCCAGTTCACTGGCAATAATCGCATCCAGTTTTTGCTGTGCTTCCACTTTTACATCATCATCCTGCGAGTAATTATCGAGCAAACTTTGTAAAGTTGCTTTTGCCTGCAATAATTTTTTATCGTCTTTATAAATATCACTCAGTAAAATAAATGTCTTGCCTAAGTAATATTCATAAGAAGGAAACTTATCCAGATAATCGTTACAGTCTTTTTCTGCCTGTTTTTTATTTCCTTTCAAATAATACATTTTTGCCACAGTATATTTCGATTCAGCCGCCTGTTCATTGTTTGCATTTTTCACTACATACTCCAGTTCTTTTAATGATTTATCATAGTCTTTCTGCGCAAACAAACTCATACCTTTGTAATACGCCATTTCGGCTTTGTAAAACTCTGGTAAAGAAGGCAATACCGCCACTTTGGTTATATTATCCAGACATTCCTGGTATTTTTTCAGGAAGAAAGTAGTACGCATTAAACCAATTAAACTTTCCCGTTTGTTTTCATCCAGTGTGGCGATGTTTTGCAGTTTCACATACAACTCATACGAACGTGCATAATTTTTCAAGTCGTAATAATTGATATTGGCCGCACGGGCAGTTGAACGTTCCGTAAATCTGTTTTGCGATTGACTGATAACATATTCATACCCTTTCAGCGCATTCGGGAAATCCTGTTTTGTAAACAAACATTCTGATTTATAGAAATTAGCTTGTAAAGCAAAGTAACCATTCGGGAACTGTGAAAGATAATTGGTAAAACCCTGCAACGCATTGTCCATGCTTCCGTTGAAGAACTGTTTCTCAGCCGATAAATAAATCAGTGAATCCTGTTCAGACACTGTTACTTTAGAACCCGGGTATTTATTAGCATACGTGATATAACCGTTTGGATCTCCTTTTGCAATATAGATTTCCTTAATCGCCAGCATAGCCTCATTGGATGCCGGTGTAGAAGGATAATACTGTACCACTTTCTGATACCAGCTCAGCGATTCGTCATAATTATCGCGGTTAAAATAAATCAAACCTAATTTCAAATAGGCATCCGGTACCTGATCTGATTTTGGATTTTTCGCAAACAAGGATTTGAATGCTTCAATTGCTAAATCATCTTTATCCTGCGCCATGTAGGTATTTCCTGTTTGCATAATGGCATCATCCGCGAAGGCAGAGTTAGGAAAACGCGTCACCAATGCTTTCATGCCGGCAATTTTATCATTATAATTTCCACCCAAACCATCAATGATTGATTTTTGGTATAAGGCATAATCAGCGCCCTGTGCATTTGCTTTTATTACTTCATCGTAATACTGTGCGGATGATTTGTATTGTTTTTGCATGAAATAACAATCCGCCAGGCGAATCATCGCATCGGGCAACACGTTTTGTTTATTCGTGATATTATTGTCGTTCTTTAAAGAGTTTACAGCTTTCAGAAAATAATCATCTGCGTTTTTGTAATCTTTCTTTTTGTAATAATTATACCCTTGCAGATAATTTGCCGTTCCTGCATTTACTTTATCCGAGTGTTCTGTGCTTACAGATGAAGCCATCGGAATAAATTTATTCACCAATGCAATGGATTTATCAAACTCTGATTTTTGATACGCCATATCCGCTTTCCAGTAATAACACAAGGCTTCTATACTTTTTGAATTCGGATATTTCAACGATTTATCAAAGAACGTTTCCGCATTTTCAAATTTGTAATCATTGTAATTTTCAACTCCTCGATAATAAGCCATTTTCTGGTACGCATCTTTCAGCTTCTCTGATTTAGTCGGAAGATTATCAATGATGGTCATGGCTTCTTCGTAATTACGAGTCATCAGGAATAAATCTGCCAGCAATTCGTTTGCTTCTAAATTGTATTTAGATTTTGGATAAGCGGTAATAAAGTTTTTTAAAGATACCAAAGCATCATTCGTATAGCCTAATTCATAAGACAGCTTTGCATACTGAAACCAGGCTTCTTCCTGAAT
>JADLAJ010000034.1 GCA_020848255.1 Chitinophagales bacterium | reverse complement strand
TAAACTCTAAAGGCAAAAAAACGTTTAGTGTACAGCCTAATCTCGGAGCAGGTTTCAAATACAAAGATTTTGTAGCAGTAGATTATGCTTACACAGATGTGGGAAAAGCATCTGAAAGCCAGTACTCCCATGTAGTTTCTTTGAAAGTGGGGATTAATAAACGCAAACGCAAAGAAAGTTCTGAACTGATAAATGCTCCTGAAATAACTGCTGAACCAGAAAAAACAATTACTCCGGCAGAACCGGTAACAGCACCTGTTGAACCAACTCAAAATCAACCAAAATGATGAAAAGAATATTTCAAATTATCTGCCTGATTGGTTTATTTACCGTTGCAAAAGCACAACCTTACGGTAACGAATGGATAGACTACTCTAAAACGTACTATAAGTTTAAATTAGGAAAAACAAGTTTATACAGGATAAATTACCCAACCTTAATATCTCTGGGCATTCCGGCATCTGATTTGAAAGGTACTGCTTTTAAGCTGATTCGAAACGGGCAACAGGTTCCGCTATATGTAACTACCAATAATCAGTTCGGACCATCTGATTTCATAGAATTTTATGGAGAAAAGAATGACGGCAAAGTTGATTCCATTCTATACAAAAATGTGTCGGATCAACCAAACCAGTTACAAAGTCTATTTGCTGACAGTGCAACTTTCTTTCTAACATTAGATCCGTTTAGCATTAATGCCAGACATATCCAGCAAAACAACGATATTCTCTCAGTTCCGGCTGCAGAAAAATATTGTTATTACAAGACATATTACTATTATGACTTTACCAAACAATCTTTTTCATTTTTGAGAGGGTTGCCGGTTTCCCCTTTCTTTCCACAACTATACAACTCCGATTTTGACCTTGGTGAAGGTACAGGAATCGGTTCGTTTGACAATACGGGTTTTGCGGGTCTTTACAACCAAAATATCGGAGGAGGTTCTTTAACGTTCAAGTATCTTTATACTGCACCTGACGTTAATGCTTACTTTTACACATCCGTAGTTCAGGGACCTGGAAATCACCTTATGAAGACATCGATAAACGGTAACGACACCACTGAAGCTACATTCGGACCGGTGGTAAAGAAAAACACTTATGAGGTAAAAAGTCAAAATTTATTCGAAAACAATTCTATGCGCCTCAATGAGCTAGTTCCTAACAGAACTAATTTTCTTTCTTATGCTATGTTTGTTTATCCCAGACAATTTAATTTTGACAATCAGACAAAATTCAATTTTGGCTTTACCAAAAAAGAAGAACTTTACTTTGAAATAAAAAACTTCAATACAGCCTCCACAACACCTGTTCTTTATGATCTTGAAAACAGCCAAAGATATCTTGGCGTTTTTGATACTGTCGTAAAATTCCATTTAAACGAGACCTCTAAAAACAAAGACAATCTGTATCTATCATCTCAATCAGTGAACGATATTCCTATCATAAACACTTTAAGCCCTGTTAATTTTACTAACTTCTTAAATGCTGGCCAGCAAGGGAATTTTTTGATTATTTCCAATAAAAAACTTAAAAACAGCGTTAACGGAGTTGACAACATTGAAGAGTACAGAAAATACAGAACTTCGAATCAGGGAGGAGCATACAACGCAAAAACATATTTTATTGACGAATTAAATGATCAATTTGCTTTTGGTATCAATCAGCATCCATTAGCAATAAGGAATTTTATAAATTTTGCCATCGATAAATTCTCCGTAAAACCTGAATTGACATTTATAATTGGAAAAGGATTTCAATATACCTACACTTACGGTAATCAATCATTTGTTGACAGAAGTTTAATCCAAACTTACGGCGAGCCTGCCTCAGATGTTTTACTAACTGCACGTTCCGGCTCTATAAACTATCCTCAGATTGGAATTGGCCGACTGGCAGTTACAAGCGGTGATGATATAAGACTCTACCTGGAAAAAGTTAAGGAATATGAATCAATATTAAACGACACGTTCAATTTATCCCAAACTCCGTTTAACAAATTGTGGATGAAAAACGTGCTTCATTTAGGTGGTGGAAATAACAACTACGAACAACAGTTGTTTCGATCCTATTTAGATAATTACAAATCAACTATTGAATCACCAAGATTTGGCGCAACTGTTGGAAGTTTATTTAAAAACACCACGGACCCGATACAAATTGCACAAAATATTTATTTAGACTCACTGGTAAATACCGGTGTATCTCTGATTACATTTTTTGGCCACTCGGCTACAACTACTACAGATTTTAATTTAGATCCTGACCGCATGGATAATAAAGGAAAATATCACCTGATGCTGTCTAACGGGTGTTTTGTCGGAAGTATTTTTGAGGACTTCAGATCCCTGAGTGAACGATTTGTATTAACTTCCAACAAAGCAGCTATCGGATATATTGCACCTGTTACATATGCTGTAGCATCTAATTTAAATTCCTATTCCAGCGATTTTTATAA
Organism: Chitinophagales bacterium; assembly: GCA_020848255.1. Lineage (GTDB taxonomy): Bacteria > Bacteroidota > Bacteroidia > Chitinophagales > JADIYW01 > JADJSS01. The sequence goes on along the minus strand of JADLAJ010000034.1, from coordinate 5,162 downwards.
TCGTTTTTCCAACACTATGTACAATGATAAAATCGGTAATATCTTAAAAGAAACATCCAAAAAAGTAATACAGGATGGTGGTGAAATAGACCCAATGATTGGAGAACAAATGATTTTTCATGGAGATCCCGGCTTGCGTATAAATTCCCATTTCAGACCAGATTATTACATTGACCAAAGTAGTATAATTTTTAACCCACAAAATATAAACGCAGCAGCTGATTCATTCTTAATAAAGGTTGTAGTTAAAAATTTAGGTTCGGCTGTGAATGAATCTTATGTTGTAAATGTAGACAGAATACTCCCAAATGGTCAAATACAAGTTACAAAAATAACCATTCCCAGTGCAAGAAATATAGATACAGCTTATTTATGGATTAAATCAGACAGGCTAAACGGGCCAGGCTTAAATACTTTTAAAATAAAAGTTGACTACAACAATACAATTGCCGAATATTCTGAATTGAATAATGAAGCAACTGTTACTAAACTAATTTTAGCAGATGACATTATCCCGATATACCCTTATGAATTTTGTATGGTTAATGATCCTAACTTTGAGTTAGTGTTTTCTACAGCAAATCCTTTCGCTACACCTAAAACTTATATTTTTCAAATCGACACCACTGAACTCTTCAACAGTCCTATGTTGACTCAGGTAAGATTAACACAACCGGGTGCCACCATCCACTGGAAACCATCAATTATCTTACTCCAAAATAAAGTTTACTACTGGAGGGGCACACTGGATACCGTAACAGGAACTCCAGCTAACTGGAAAAACAGTTCCTTCCTTTATAACACTTCCTTGTCTACAGGCTGGAACCAGTCACATTATTTTCAGTACTTAAGAAATTCATACAACACTTTAAGTTTAAAAAATGATCGGATGTTTTCTTACCCTAACACTACTCGTTCTATACAAATAAAAGTAGGTTACCAGCCGCCGCTGGATCAGTTAATTGAAGCATATTGGGACGGTTATTTAATAGCAAGAAATGCTTGGGCGAGAAAAGGATTTATCTTTTTTGTGTATGACGGAAATACCGGTGTAAACTTGCAAACGTATCAGATAGGAAATTCTTGCAGAGGACCTTATAATGACATAACGTGTAACAGATATCCTACAAATGTTGTGGAATTTATCACTAACGATTTTTCAAATGGTAAACAAGAAAGAAAATATGTTGCAGACTTTTTAAACTCAATACCATGTAATTCATATGTAATGGGATATAGTTTCTATAACGCAGGATACTCACAATGGTTAGGAGATAGTACACAGGCCGGCGACGAAAATTTATTCCAGGCTTTTGAAAATCTTGGAATATCCAATATCCGCAGACAACAGGAAAATCAGCCATTCGCATTTTTTACTCACACATGTGACCCATTATTCAGAACATTGCAAATACAACGATTCTCACCGAATATTATAGATACCACGTTGACTTTTAACGGATCATGGACAAAAGGAACTATGGAATCGCCTATAATAGGTCCGGCAAAAAACTGGAAAGATTTCAATATGAACTGGACATCCAATGAAAATCCTTCATTTGATGAAGGCATTGTAACTATTTACGGATACGATACCATTGGAACAAGAACTGCTTTACCATTCAGTTTATTGAAAGGAGCAGTAACGCCTGTATCTATAGATGCCAAACAATACCCTTACCTTCAAATGCAGTGGTTAACAAAAGATGATTCTACCAGTACAGCACCTCAAATGGATTTCTGGAGATTATACTACGATAAAGCGCCTGAAGCGGTTGTAAACCCAACAATCTTCTTCTCCAAAACCAGAGACACCATAGTTTCCGGTGAAAACTTTAATATGACTGTAGCTGTAGAAAATGTAACACCGATTGATATGGATAGTTTATTGGTTCGTTTCATTATTAAAGATGCATCCAATAACATTACTGTAATCAATAAACGTTTCGGCACCTTGCCGGCAAAACAAACCAGAAATATTAGTTTTGATTATACATTTTCGGGATTTAATTTCTTTGGATTAAATTCTGTTACTGTGGAAGTTAATCCGGATGAAGACCAGCCGGAACAATTTCACTTTAACAACTTTGCAGAGTTTACGCTTTACGTAGATCGTGATAAAATAAATCCGTTGTTTGATGTAACATTTGACGGGCGGCACATTACTGATGGTGAATATGTTTCTGCAAATCCGGAAATATTATTTAGATTAAAAGACGAAAATAAATATCTGGCATTAAACGACACTTCTGAATTCCTGATTTACATGTATTATCCTAACAATCCTACTGATCCGGTACAAATATCCAGAAGCCAGTCTGATGTAATATATGTGCCTGCAACAAATCTTAATAATGGTAAAACAAACGAAGCACGTTTAACTTATAAACCTACTCTGGCAGACGGTATCTATGAAATCAGAGCACAAGGTATTGACAGAAGTAAAAATGATGCCGGAAAATACGATTACAGAATTAAATTTAAGGTGGATTCCAAACCATCCATTACGAATATCCTGAACTATCCAAATCCATTCTCTACCTCTACGCAGTTTGTGTTTACACTTACCGGTGCTACTATTCCCGAGCAGTTGATTATTCAGATTTTCAGTGCAACAGGAAAAGTAGTAAAAGAAATTACGCGAGAGCAGCTGGGTAATTTGCATGTTGGTACTAACGTAACCGATTATAAATGGGATGGTACAGATAACTTCGGCGACCGTTTAGCAAATGGTGTTTATTTCTATCGTGTGATGACGAGAAATTTAGACGGAACAACGACAGAGGTAAAACAATCTTCGATTGATAAATACTTTAAACACGGGTACGGAAAACTGTATATCATTCGATAAAAGCTCAATCTGATAAATAAAAAAGCGAACTCGATGAGTTCGCTTTTTTATTTTAATTTATGCTATTACAAGTGTATCACTTCTCCGTAAGCTGCGGCTGCAGCTTCCATAATGGCTTCACTCATCGTTGGATGCGGATGCACTGACTTTAAAATCTGCATGCCGGTGGTTTCTAACTTTCTGGCAACGATTATTTCCGCAATCATTTCCGTCACGTTTTCACCAATAAAATGTGCGCCCAATACTTCGCCGTATTTTTTATCAATAATTAATTTTACGAAACCATCGGATTTCCCTGCAGCTTTGGCTTTTCCGCTCGCAGAAAAAGGGAATTTCCCTACTAAAACATCTAAACCTTTCTCTTTTGCTTTTTGTTCTGTAATACCTACACTTGCCACTTCCGGCGAACAGTAGGTACAACCCGGAATGTTGCCATAATCCAGTGGCTGCGGATGATGATTCGCCATGTGTTCTACGGCGATAATCCCTTCTGCACTCGCTACATGTGCCAATGCCTGTCCTTTTACAATATCGCCAATGGCATACACGCCTTCCACATTGGTTTGGTAAAAAGCATTCACTTTTACCTTATCATTTTCTGTTTGAATTCCGCATAATTCTAACCCGATGTTTTCAATATTGGCCACCACACCGGCCGCACTCAATACAATATCCGTTTCTATTACCTGCTCCCCTGTTTTGGTGTTTACCAGTAACTGTACCTTCTCATTATCTATTTTTGTAGACAATACTTTGGAGGAGGTTAAAATGGTCATTCCTTTTTTAGTGTAAATTTTCTCCAGCGTTTTTCCAACTTCCTTATCTTCCAACGGTAAAATAGTATCGAAAAATTCTATCAGTGTTACCTGCGTGCCCATGGTTTGATAGAAATAAGCAAACTCCACACCAATAGCACCGGCACCGACAATGACCATATTTTTGGGTAATTCAGGAATTACCATTGCTTTTCTGTAATCAATTATTTTTTTACCGTCAATCGGCAAGGAGAACAATTGTTTTGCTCTGCCACCGGTTGCCAGCAACACGTTATTTGCTTTGTATATTTTGATACCTCCTTCCGTTAAAGTTACTTCCACACGCTTGCCCGGTAACACTTTTCCATAGCCGTAAATCACTTCTATGTTATTTTTCTTCATTAGAAACTGCACGCCTTTACTCATACCTTCTGCTACACTTCTGCTGCGTTTAATCACTTCCGGAAAATTGGCTTTAGCCTCTGCAACTTCCATTCCATAATCTTTCGCATGGTTTAAATAATCGAATACCTGTGCAGATTTCAAGAGAGCTTTAGTTGGAATACAACCCCAGTTCAGACAAACACCACCCAGACTTTCTTTCTCGACTACGGCTACTTTCATACCCAGTTGTGAGGCGCGTATAGCTGCTATATAACCTCCGGGGCCGGATCCTATTACTATTAAATCAAAATTATTCATATTGTAATTTGAAAATTTGAATTCCGATTTTTTCGGAAGTATTAATTTGAAAATGTTTATTTTTATTCACTTGTAAGCATTACATCAGAACGAATTTACGGAATTATGGATTTAAAAGATAAAATAAAAAACTTAGCAGATACTTATTTTAATGAATTAGTGGCTATCCGCAGACATCTGCATGCACATCCGGAACTGAGTTATGAAGAAGTAGAAACATCAAAATTTATTGCTGAAAAACTGACAGAATTTGGCATAGAACATCAGACAAATATTGGCGGGCATGGCGTAGTCGGACTTATAAAAGGAAAAAATCCATCCTCAAAAATAATCGCCTTACGTGGAGATATGGATGCCTTACCCATTGAGGAAAAAAACACCACCGAATATGTGTCCCAAAACAAAGGGGTAATGCATGCCTGCGGACATGATGTACACACCGCTTCTTTGCTGGGTGCTGCAAAAATACTGAATGAATTAAAAGAAGAATTTGGAGGCACCATCAAACTGATTTTCCAACCGGCAGAAGAGAAACTGCCCGGCGGAGCTTCCATTATGATAAAAGAAGGCGTGCTGGAAAATCCGAGAGTAGAAACTATTTACGGACAACATGTTTTGCCGCAGTTAGAAACCGGAAAGGTCGCTTTCAAAAGCGGTATTGCTATGGCAAGTTGCGATGAAATTTATATTACTGTGAAAGGAAAAGGCGGACATGGCGCGGTGCCGCATTTGGCAATAGATCCTGTTTTAATTGCCTCTCACATGGTAATTGCGCTGCAGAGTGTAGTTAGCCGAAATGCCAATCCTACTTTGCCAAGTGTACTGAGTATTGGTAAATTTATTGCGAATGGTGC
>JADLAJ010000033.1 GCA_020848255.1 Chitinophagales bacterium | reverse complement strand
ACGGCGATGTAGTACGTGTGGTGATTATGGATGCCAACTACTCGATTGAGTTGTGCGGCGGTACGCATGTGGGTGCTACGGGAGAACTGGGCTTGTTTAAGATAACGTCTGAAAGCGCCGTGGCGGCTGGTGTTCGCCGTGTGGAAGCGGTATGCGGAGAGCTGGCATTGCAATATACCAATGAAGCGATGAAGCAATTAAATAATGTAAAAGAATTATTTAAAGGTTCTAAAGATGTTTTAAAATCGATAGAGCAACTGCAAGAGGAAAATGCTTCTTTAAAGAAAGAAATATCCACCTACCAGAACGAGAAAGTAGAAATAGTGAAAGGTCAGTTGCGTACGAAAGTCACCAATAGAAACAACGCGAATGTATTGTTTGAGAAAGTGGAAGGAGTGAATGCGGACGGACTAAAGAAGATACAATTCGATTTGAAGAATGAGTTTGATAATTTCTTCTTCGTGGCAACTACTGTAGTAAATGATAAACCATTATTATCCATCATCATTTCGGAAGATTTAGTGAAGGCAAAAAACTTACACGCAGGTAATTTAGTGAAAGAATTGGCTAAAGCCATTAAAGGTGGCGGCGGCGGACAACCTTTCTACGCTACTGCCGGCGGTACGGATGTTTCAGGCATGGATACTGTTTTAAGACAAGCGGAAGAATTATTTTTGGTGCAGACGAATTAATAAAAAAGGCTGCCTTGCGGCAGCCTCGATGAATGTTATGTAAACCAAATAAATAAAAAACCAAATAAGTTTTTAATAGTAGGTATAAGTAGTTGTTGTTTGTGTGCTTCCTTTGGTAGTAATTTTTTGTATCACTCTTTCCTGTGCGTCAAATGCATAAGCATAACTGGTAGTTTCTCCGTTTTTAGTTGCTGCTTTTTGCAAATTTTCAGAACTTTTGCCTAAATATTGTTTGCCAAAATTCTTGTTTCCAATACTGTTCAGTTTGTCGGTATAATACAGATATGTAGTGTTTTCTGTAAAATCACCGCCCAGATAATTAAAGCCTTTGCCGGAAACCGTCAAAACGTTTTTACGGTCGTTGCTGAATTGCTCCTTAATGGAATAATCGGTAATGCCGAAATCCTGTGCAAGCAGGAAACCATTTGCATCATACTGATACGATGCGGTCTGGCAGTTGGAAGCGGTTCCGATATAAAATCCTTTTTCGTTCAGTTTTAACAAACCCGGATTTGAAGTACAGTTTATACGTGTAGCACCATTTGGCAATGACTGCTCCAATGCATATAAAGGTTCTTCACTTCGGTATTCAGAAATTGAATTAGCCTGATACGTAAATTCGTGATAATAAGAGGCCGAAGAAGGTGACGAATAGACTATTTTCGATAATCTTTTCTGAGTATCGTAAAAATATGTTTCTGTCAAATTGCCTTCTGTTTTAGATTTGACTAATGCATCCGAAGGCGATAGCATTAATTTTTCTTTCTTACAAGCTGTTAATACAACAGATGCAATTACAAAGAGTAACCAAATTGTACGATTAAACATAAAAACCCACTATAAAATTTAAAAAATAAAAATCCCCACATCAAAGTTATAAAAAGAATGTGGATAAGTGTATTAATTTTTCGTAATCTGTTGATAAAAATCAATTTTATTTAAATTGACATTGATTTTCAAGGGTATATGATTTGTATTGCAGACTTATTTCCTCATCTGTAGGCAAAAATGTATCTTTGTAACTATTCCATTATGACTGAAAACGATAAATACGAGATAGTAATTGGGCTGGAAGTGCATGCTCAGTTAAACACCAAAACCAAGATTTTTGCGGCAGATGAAACTGTTTACGGTGCTGCGCCCAATACTCAGATAAGTCCGATAACCTTAGGATTGCCCGGCGTGTTGCCGATGCTCAACAAAGAAGTGGTGGAAAAGGCGGTTAAACTGGGCATTGCTTTGCATTGCACCATTACGGAAGAAAATCACTTTGCGCGTAAAAATTATTTTTATGCAGATTTACCAAAAGGATATCAGATTTCGCAGGATAAAGCACCGGTTTGTACAGGCGGTTATGTGGAAATTGAAGTCAACAATGAGCGTAAACAAATCAGCCTGACGCGTATACACATGGAAGAAGATGCCGGAAAAAACAACCATGAACTGGATGAACAATATTCTCTGATTGATTTGAACCGTGCGGGTGTTCCATTGCTCGAAATCGTATCAGAACCCGATATTCGCAGCAGTGATGAAGCTTATGCGTATGTAACGGAACTCAGAAAACTGGTACGTTACCTGCAAATCTGCGACGGCAATATGGAAGAAGGTTCCATGCGCTGCGATGCCAATGTTTCTGTGCGTCTAAAAGGAGAAACGGCTTACCGCAACCGTGTGGAAGTGAAGAATATGAATTCAATCCGCAATGTAAAACGTGCTATTGATAATGAAGTAAAACGCCAGATTGAAATATACGAAGCTGGTGGCACCATAGATCAGGAAACGCGCGGGTTTAATCCGGCAGACGGCAGTTCGTTTCCTTTGCGTTCTAAGGAAAATGCACACGATTACCGTTATTTCCCGGAACCGGATTTACCACCGGTGGTCATTACACAGCAAACCATTGCAGCCATCAGAGCAGCTATGCCGCAACTGCCGAAAGAATTACAGGAAAAGTTTAGTGGCGAATATCATTTATCAGCTTATGATGCGCATGTTTTAACAGATGAACGTGAAATTGCCCTGTATTTTCTTGAATTGATACAATTCAGCAAAAATTATAAATCTGCTGCCAACTGGGTCATCAATGAAGTAAAATCCTTTGTAAACGAAAACAATATTTCTATTTCGGCATTTAATGTAAAACCGGCGCAACTGGCAGAAATCATTCAACTGATTGATGCCAATATTGTGAGTTCATCCGGTGCCAAAAACATTTTTAAATCCTTTGCAGAAGGCAATGCAAAATCTGCTGTAGCGATTGCGGAAGAATTAAATCTGGTGCAGTCCTCCGATACGGATGAACTGAGTAAATGGATTGAAACGGCTTTGGCAAAATATCCGGATAAAGTAAAAGAATACAAAAACGGGAAGAAAGGAAATATCAATTTATTTATGGGCGAAGTGATGAAATTATCGCGCGGTACTGCCGACCCGAAAGTGACTACAAAATTATTGGAAGAAAAACTGAATGCATAAATATGAAACGAACGATTAGCTCATTAGCTTTTTATTTTATTATCTCCTTGTTGCTGTTTAGCTCCTGCAAACATTTTAATGGATATAAAATCAGTGGCAAGATAAAAAATGGAGATGGTGTAAAAGTATATCTGGAAGATATCACCGAAGAAGTGCCTTTGATTATTGATACGGCGACGATTTCTAAATCAGCATTTCAACTGAAGAATTATACTAAAAATGGTATTTACAGACTGCGTTTCGGGGAAGATGCTGCGAATACTATTTTTTTGTTTATTCAGGAAAAGGACAACATAAAACTGGAAGCAGATTTCAAAGATATTCGCGATTATAAAGTGGATGGCAGTAAAGGGTCTTTCTCGATACAGCAATTATCGGCCACTTCAAAATTACGTTTTACGGAACTGGATTCTACCTTTTCAAAACTGAAAAATGCGAGTGCATCATCCAAGGATTCTTTGCAAACGATATTTGCTAATCAGAAGAAAGAATACGTACTGTTCATCAAAAACTTTGTAGAAAAAGAACCCAATAATGATGTGGCTTGCTTTGCGCTGAATTATCTCGGACCTATGATGCAGGAAGAAATTCCTTATCTGGTGGATATTACAGATAAGCTGCATACTGCCGCCCCGGATTCGAAGTATATCAATCTGTGGTATCAGCAAACACAACAATACCGCGATGCGATTATGGCGGAAACAGAAGGTGGTGTGGCCTTAAAGACACAGGCACCAAACATTGTTTTACAAAATCCAAATGGCGACACGATACAACTAAGCAATCTCAAAGGAAACTATGTGTTACTGGATTTCTGGGCGTCCTGGTGCCAGCCTTGCAGAATGGAAAACCCGAATGTGGTAGCCTTGTATAAAAAATATCATGACCAGGGATTCGAAGTGTTTTCAGTTTCCTTAGACGCCAATGTTGACCAGTGGAAAAAAGCTATTTCAAAAGATGGATTAATCTGGAAAAACCACGGCTGTGATTTCGGCGGCTGGCAATCAGCTCCGGCGCAAGCCTATAAAGTACAATCTATTCCGTGTACATTCTTACTCGACAAAACAGGCAAAGTAATCGCCAAGAATCTGAGAGGTGAGGAGCTGGCAGCAAAGTTGGCAGAGCTATTTCCGGAGAAAGCTGTACAGTGATCTGTTTAATACAATAAGATATCTTTAGCGTGTTTTAGTACAAAAACATGCGATTGTTTTAAACGGAAAGAATGTATCTTTAAGAATGAAAAAGCAACTAATTTTATTTTCATTATTCCTGTTCGTTTTATCAACTTCCATTGTTGCTAATTCAATATTTATAGATAACAGTACTGTTGCAAACTCAAAACTGCTTTCATATTCCATTAAGGATGTTACTGCCTTATTAAAGCAAGGCAAGGTGTCTGTCGTTACGAATGAAGCAGAGGCAAACTGGAAAGTATTACTGCAGCTGGAGCAGAATAAGATGGCCTATAAAACGCTGTACGATGCCAATACTAAAGCAATGCAACAGTTTTCCATTCAATCGACGAAACAGAATAACGTAAATAGTATTATTATCACTTCCACGTCCGAAAAAGGGTTGTCGAACGGCATTTATTATTTCCTGCAAAATAAATTAGGTTTTCAGTTCTATCATCCGAAAGAAACCAGCATCCCGGATTTATCGAATTATGTATTGGATACGTTTACGGAAACCATTACACCGCGCTTTGACAAAATCGGATTTCACATACACGCTATGCATCCGTTGGAAATCACAGAAGCCTTGTTGAATGAGAATACACCCAACGGTGCGGAAGAAATAAAAACGTATATAGACTGGCTGTGCCGTAACGGACAAAATTATTTTGAGTTTAATCTGTTGCGTAGCATTAAACTTAAAACCTGGATTCCATACATAAAACCGATTGTTGATTATGCACATGATCGCGGAATTATCTGCGGCGCAGATATGTCGTTTCATATGATACAGCAGCGTGCGTTTCAGCTGTACAAAAACTTTCCGGCTTCTTTCCGCAAAAAGGATAAACAGATTTTGGATAATATCACGCAACTGATGCAGGTAAACTGGGATGTGTGGAATGTGGAATTTGCCACCACGGAATTCACGCATAAAAACCAGGATAAACTGCATGAGCAGCAGAAGTTCTTATACGATAATCTGTCGAAGTATAACGTCAAACTGACGAGTAGAAAGCATGTGGTAAAAGACGAGAATTTGATTTCCAATGCAAAGTCAGTAAAAACGAAACGCACCGATATGGACAGCGCTTATGCCTTGTTTGTGCACACGGTAATGTTTTATGGTTTGCAGGATTCCAGTACGCCGGTTTACCGCAATAAAGATTTTTCACATCTCAGAAATTTACTGATTGAAAGTAAGGAGTACAGGGATACCTGGTATTTTCCGGAATCTGCTTACTGGATTACTTTTGATAATTCGGTGCCGATGTTTTTAACGCCTTATCTGGATACACGGATGAAGGATATTTTATATTGCGATTCTCTGGGAATTGACGGACATCTCACATTTTCATCCGGCTGGGAATGGAATTACTGGCTGATAGACTGGAGCATTGCACGCTGGTGCTGGAAGGATAATAAAAAATCAGAACCACTACAGTTTTTAAAAGATGTGATCAAAGATACAAGTGTCTTAGATTTTGTTGAAAAAGCAAATGCCTTACAGACTGATTTTATTAAAAATAAACAACTGATAAAAGTATTAACAGCGCAAACCATTACGGATGAGATTGGCGGTAAATTAAATCTGGAATTTCATCCGCGACCGGAGTATTCGTATAAGTATATCATGAATAAAGCCACCAAAGAAGAGCTGGATTTTATTCAGAAAAAATATGTAATTGTACTGGATAGTTTTGTACAGGCGTATAATACCTTAAAGGCATCCTACAAATTTTCACCTAAGAATAAATTAGAAAATGAATTGCTGCTGAGTCTGGATGTAACGGCACTACGTGCCGATCATCGTAAAAATACTTTATCGTATTTACTGGCTTATCGGTTAAGCAAAATCAATAAAACAAATAATCCGGTTCAGCAATTTTTAGATGCGGCTAAAACTGTCAGAGAAAATGCATTAACATTAGTAAAGCAACAAGAACAGAATTATCATTATCCTGTTTCCTCATTAGCTACAGAGAAGAAAAGTAAAACCGTTTATAATTTCGGGTATTTATATCCTGTTTCCAATTTGCATTTCTGGGAGCGGGAAGAATTACAGGCAAAAAACAATAAGTGGAAATTTTACTACCAGAATATCTGGGATGTGCTGAAGATAATAGGGGTGAAGAAATAAATCGTACCACGATATATAAAAGAAAGGCATCGCGTGAGCGATGCCTTTCTTTTATTAAACCAATAGATTATTTTTTGTCTTTCTTCACTTTCTTTTCTTTTACCGGTTCGTTTCTCAGGGCTACTTCAATCTGTGCCACGTGATGTTTGCCATGCCATGCATATACCGCCAATGCATCTTGTAGTGTTGAAGTTGTTTTGTACTCAGGATGGTAATAAGAGCGTTTGAAGTCGTTTTTATCCATGTTTTCTAACAAGGCCACCCATTTAGCATGCAGTGCTTTTAGTAAACGTACAGCCGTTTTAACAGGCAATTGAACATCCGCTGTTTCTACCCATAAATCCTGATCGTATGGTTTTATCGTCGGATTATTTTCCGTTAAGGCCAGTTTAAACCGAATGAATGCATTCATGTGACTGTCTGCCGTGTGATGAATAATTTGTTCAATAGACCAGCCGCCGTCTCTGTATGAGTATTGCAGTTGTTTTTTATGTTTGATTTTTTTACTTACTTTTTTCAGGTGTTCCGGCAATATGCGGATATCCTGTATCAGTTTATTGATAACGGTTTCCGTGAATTCTTCCGGTCTTTTCAGTTTTCCTATCGGAAAAATATTCGGATCTACTGCTTCCGATTTTGGAGCAACTACAACTTTTGGAGCTGGAGCAGGTTTTACAGTTGTTACTTTTGCTGCCGGTTTTTTAACGGCTGCGGTTTTTTTAGGTGCCGGTTTTTTAATTACTTTTTTCGTTGCCATGTATTAAAATTTTTCAATTGTTCGTTCTATTATTTCGTTGTTATTGCTTAAGACCAGTTTGTAAGCACCACTTGCCAAATTATCCAGTAAAATGGTTTTGTTGTATAAACCTTTTGTAAGATACCCTAAATCCATTTGTTTTACTAATTTCCCGGAAACATCATAAAGTTTCAAATCCAGATTCGCATTGGAAGCCGTATTAAACTGAATGCTGATTCTGTCGATAAATGGATTCGGGTAAGCACTTAAAACAATCAAATCATTTGACTTGTTTTTGATGCCTGTAACAATCGTTTGTCTTGGATTTTCCGGTGCCTGATAAAACGGAGGGTCGATTTTTACAGATGCGGCACTTGCTTTCTTTAACCACCTTGTATTAGCAAGTGTGTAATAACCGGTTTCATATGCTTGTCCCGGATTTAATGCCGCAACGGTAGGGACTGAATAAAAATTACCTTGTGCAACTGTGTCTTTTAAATCAAGTACACCGTATCCTTTTTTAAATAAATCCACATACTTGATATGAGGTAACAAAGCATACACTAAAGGGTATAGCGGATCCAGTGCAACAGGGGAAGAACTGGAAGTAACACTGGTGCAGACAAATTCCACACCTACGGAACCTGCGCCTGTATTTGCATTGTAAGTGGCTGTATTATAGGGTAAATCCATTGCCCACGCTGTATGGATATCACCTGTTAAGACGATTACATTTTTAATGTTATTGTTTAAAATGATATCATATAGTTTTTTGCGTTCTCCATTATACCCATCCCATTGGTCGTTATTTACAGTAATGCCGAAAGGAGTCAGGTTGCCCATCATTACCTGCTGCCCGAGAATTTTCCATTTAGCAGTTGAGTTAATCAATTCTGTCTTTAGCCATTGCATCTGCTCATTTCCGATAATATGTCTGTTGGTATCATTAGCATTGCCACCCTGTAAACTGCGATCGTACAATCTGGTATCCAGCATGAAGATATCAGCCAAGTTTCCGTAGCTGATTTTACGCCATATCTTATTAGTATTTCCTGCTTCCTGTAATCTTTTAGGCAACCATTCATCATTGGCTTCTTGTCCTGCCGATTTTCTGAGATTCCAAGGGCCTTCGGTACCGGGCGTGTGGTTGTCAGAACCGTTTGTGTATGAATTATTAGCAGTTTCATGGTCGTCCCAGACCGTTATAAACGGATATTGCTGATGTGCCTTTCTTAACGAAGGATCTAATCGGTAAGTTGAATAACGCTGTCTGTAATCAGCAAGTTTCAGTATTTCATAATTGGGTAATTGGTCTGTTCTTGGTGAACCTACCCCGGTTCCGTATTCATAAATGTAGTCACCTAAATGCAGTACAGCATCAATATCGTTTCGTTCTTTAATTCTGTCGTATGAATTGAAATATCCATTCGGATAATTAGAACAGGAAACAAACGCAAAACGCAACTGATTGATGCCGCCGACAGGAGCCGTCTTTGTTCTGCCAGTTAATGAATTTCTGCCTAGTGCAGTAAATTCATAAAAATACCAGGTGTTTGGTTGCAATCCGCTTACATCAATTTTTACACAATAATCTTGTGTACTATCGGTAGAAAAGGTACCTGACTGCACAATGGAAGTAAAATTGGTATCTAAAGCAACCCGCCAGGTACCGTTTACTGTGCCTTCCGTTTCAGGTGTTACACGTGTCCAGATAATGACCGCATTGGGTGTTGGATCTCCGGATGCTACCCCGTGATAAAAGGGCACCAGTGAGGTATCCACTGTAGATCTTTGTGTAATATCTATCGGATCTATTGCATAAAGTGAAGAGCCGAAAAACAACAGAAAAAATAAGAATAGTAGCTGTTTTTGCATAATGAATGGTATTTGTATCTAAAATTACATTAATTTTTTTATGAATACCAAGCAGAAGATATTTTTTTGAAAAATCTATTCTGTTTTTAGTAATTTTCTGGAAATGCTCTCATCAGATGTATTAATACTCAGAATATATTCACCAGTTGAAAGATTACTCAAATCAAATTTTTCAAAATAAAAACCACGTGGTTTGTTGCCCAGTTCTTTCAGGAAAACTAACTGGCCATTGGTATTGTAAATGCTTACAGAAATGCTAGCATTTTCATACAAATAATATTGGATGCCTGTGTAATTTACAAATGGATTGGGATAAACCCCTGTGATTTCGAAATTGCTGATTTTATTTTTGATACCTGTGGTAATACTTTGTCTAGGGCTCAATGGTGCTTTAATTGGCAATAAACCATTGAACTGAGTTGGCAGATTTGATTTTTTCAGGTGATTGGAATCTTTTTCCGTGTAGTAACTTACCTGATAGGAATAGGCATTATTAGGTCTTTCTATCGTTTCAATATTATAGAAATCAGTTTGTGCTTTTTGTGCTGTAAAGTCTATGATATAAAAGCCTCTGTTTACAAAATTGTTATGTTTGACATGCAGGTTGTTGTCGGTTACTAATTGACCAAACGCATCTCTGGTAATGTTGCCCAGAATTCCGGTCAGCGGAATACCCGGAGAGGTGACGGCTGTTGTAACAAATTCAACACCGGCAGAACCTTCACCTGTTCTTGGAATATAAGGTGTATTTCCAAAAGGTAAATCAGATGCCCAGGCTGAATGAATATCGCCGGTCAGCACTACGAGGTTATTAATATTATTATCATTAATCATGTTGAAAAACTTTTTACGTTCCGACGGATAACCATCCCATTGGTCATCGTTGAAAGCGATATTAAATACCTTGAAGGGCGCCATCATTACCTGCTGGCCAATTACTTTCCAGGTGGCTGTAGATTGTTGTAATCCTGATTTTAACCAGTCGAACTGTTCCGTGCCTAACAAATAATGTGTCGAATCGTCAGTGCCTGTTAAAGACGCCAAGGCAGTTTGCTCTTTTCTTGCCGTGATCCGGGTGTCTAAAAAGAATAAATCCACCAGATTTCCGATGTTGTATTTCCGGTAGATTTTCACCTGATTATTCGTTGTATCCACACTTCTGATTGGCATCCATTCTGCATAGGCTTCCAGAGCGGAACTTTTTCTCGTTTTCCATAATCCTTCAGTTGCAGGGGTATGATTTTCTGCACCATCCGTATAAGAATTGTCTGCAAATTCATGATCATCCCAGATAGTAAAAAACGGAAACTGCTGGTGTAATCTCATCAGCATAGAATCTAATTTATACATACTGTGGCGCAGCCGGTAATCTGCGAGATTGAGAATCTCGTTGGTCGGTTCCGGTACCCGAACGCTTCCGTATTCATTTTTACCGTATTCATAAATATAATCGCCGAGATGTATAATAGCATCCACATCATTACGTTGGTTGATAGCCTGATACACATTGAAATAACCATGCGGAAAACTGGAGCAGGAAACCACTGCAAATCTCAGTTTATCGATATTGCCGGTGGGCAATGTTTTCGTTCTGCCCCGCAGCGAATACTTTTGGTTGTAACTGAATTCATAGAAATAAAACGTGTTGGGTTGTAAACCCGTTACATCCACTTTTACGGTATAATCTTTATCGATGGAAGTCGTTGTTGTTCCTGATTTTACCACGTTTTGCATTAGTGTGTCCGTTGCTACTTTCCATTCTATTTGCGGCGATATCTGGTCGGTTGTTAAACGGGTCCAGATGATGACGGAGTTTTGGGTGGGGTCACCGCTGGCAACTCCATGATAAAACGGTGCTAAGGCATCGTCGAGCGCTATACGCTGACTGATGTTCGAAGGTAAAGGAGCCTGAGCAAATAAGGTAAGATTTAAAAGAACAAGAATAAAAAAAGTGTAAAATCGTGAGTACATAAATTGGTTTTTCCAAAAGTATGTACTTTAACAAAGTGCGGGTAAACGTTCACAAGAATTACATTTTAAAAGCATCTTTTATTCTCTCTTGCTTCATGAAATCAATCACTTTGGTAACTATAAAAATATATAGGGCTACAAATACAGATAATAAGGTTTCAGTAAAGCAATGGCTTCATCGGAATAAACATTGCCCTTAGCTTTTATAGAAATTTCCTCATGTTGCATATTTGGTGTATTCTCTTTTGTAAATAGTGCAGCATAGCGAAAAAAATCGTGTGCGGGAGTTTGTTTAATAAACAGGGTTTGCTCTGGATAAAAGGAATGTTGTGCTGCTAGTTTTTCAAATTCATCTTTGCGGTAATAGGGAAGCAGGATGGCAAACTTCCCGTCTGCCTGCAGCAGATTTTCTATGGCAGATATTAAATAAGACAAAGTTAAATGCAGCGAATGCTTGGCGATTTTCTCTTCGTGCATTTTTGAGTCCACTTCATTTTCATAGAAAGGCGGATTACAAACAATAAAATCAAATGTTTGTGAAAAATCGAATGCCTTTACATCGCCGTGATAAGCTGTCAGTCTTTCATTCCATGCAGAGTTTTCAAAGTTTTCGATTGTCTGCAAAAACGCATTTTCATCAATTTCAATTCCGTGTACATGTGCCGATGATTTTTGTGCCAGCATTAAACTCAACAAACCGGTACCGGTGCCGATATCCAAAATGCTTTTCACACTTTCGTTCACTTTAATCCAGGCACCAAACAAACAAGAGTCTGTACAGACTTTCATGGCACATTTTTCCTGCTCTATTTTAAACTGCTTGAATTGGAAATAATGATTGGACATGTTTGCAAAGTTAAACGTAAAAAAGAAAAAGCCACAAGAAATCTCTTATGGCTTTTTACTTGTTACTTATTCATTACTACTTACCACTAATACCCAAACGCATAATATTTCAATCCGTTCTGGTCGGGGTATTTACCCTGAATTAAAATACCATTTCCTTTGCTGTCATTCACTAAATCTTCCAGGTCTTCTTTCTTTGT
>JADLAJ010000032.1 GCA_020848255.1 Chitinophagales bacterium | reverse complement strand
GGCCAAACTGCATAGTTTGTACCTGTAATTTTTTTAATGCTTCGAGGCTGTTTCTGTATTCCTGTGCATAACGGGCGTTTACTGAAAATCGCTGTCTGCCTTCGATAGTTGTGGTTAATTTCATGCCTCCAATAGCTGCTTCCACTACATTGTTAATATCGTCTATCGTTAATCCATATCTGCCAATCACATCACGTTTTGGCTGTATATCGATGTATTTACCACCTGTTATCGGTTCTGAATACAAATCTTTTACTCCATCCGTACCCTCCAAGGCTTTTTTTATTTTTTGAGATAATACATCTATGGTATCTAAACTTTCCCCGTAAATTTTTATCCCGACATCTGTTCTTATACCCGTTGACAACATGTTAATCCGATTGATAATAGGTTGAGTAAAACCATTGGTCACGCCCGGAATTTGCAGCTTATTGTTGATTTCAGTTATTATATCATTCTTAGTTAAGTTGCTTCGCCATTCGTTTTGGGGTTTTAGTAAAATGATTGTTTCTATCATACTCACCGGACTATTATCAGTGGCTGTATTCGCTCTCCCTGCCTTACCTAAAACATGGGCTACTTCCGGCACCGATTTTATCAATTTGTCCTGTACCTGTAATATTCGTTTCACTTCTGAATTTGATACATCGGGCAAAGTAACGGGCATAAAGAGTATAGAACCTTCATCCAAAGGAGGCATAAATTCTGAACCCAAACGTGTATACATAAATACACCAACTAATAAGGCAATAATATTAACTGCTAAGACTGATTTTCGCCATTTTAAGCAAAACGTTAGTACAGGAGTGTATATTGATTCTAATTTTTTATTAATTGGATTCTTTTCTTCAGGACGCAGTTTGCCCTTTAGCAAGAAACTAATCAAAACAGGAGTTAGGGTAATGGCAAAGAACGCATCCACAATTAGTATAAATGACTTTGTGTATGCCAGCGGACTAAATAATTTTCCTTCCATGCCTGTAAGCAGAAACACCGGTAAGAATGACGCTATTACAATAATGGTAGAATAGAATACACCAGGTCCCACTAATTTGGAAGATGCCTCAATTATCTTTAGTTTTTCTTCATCAGAAACAGGGTCGTGTTCCTTTTTGAATAATTTTTTGATTTTATCTATCATTCCGTTTCTGTTTTATTGTTATCAAATTCCTGCTGCCGTTCGGAGATACTCCGGTAGGCATTTTCTACCATTACAATCCCGTCATCCACCACCACGCCAATTGCAAGTGCAATACCTGTGAGTGACATAATATTAGATGAGATACCAAATGCTTCCAATAAGATGAAGCCAACCGCTACCGATATAGGCAGTTGAATGAGGATAATCAGGGCACTTCTCCAATGAAACAGAAAGAGCAGTATGACTATGGAAACAACAATCATTTCTTCCAATAAAGTGCCTTTTACAGATTCTATCGCTTTTTCTATCAGTTCGCTTCTGTCATAAGAAGTCTTAAAGGTTACACCGTCCGGCAGCCCTTTCTCCACATCTTTCATTTTTTCTTTTACCGCTTTAATTACCTTATCCGCATTTTCCCCATACCGCATCACCACAATTCCACCTACGACTTCCCCTTCACCATTCTGGTCGAAAATTCCTAATCGCAGATCACCACCCATTTGTACAGAGCCAATATCCTTTACTCTAACAGGAATTGAGTTGTAATTTTTAACAGCTATTTCTTCTATATCAGCTATATTTTTAATGTATCCTAATCCTCTTATAATATAAGACATATCACTCATTTCAAATTTCCTGCCGCCGACATCGTTGTTGCTGCTTTTTACCGCATCCATCACTTCCATCATACTAACATTATAGTATTGCATTTTTAAAGGGTCTAATACCAACTGGTATTGTTTTTCAAAGCCACCAAATGATGCTACTTCCGCTACACCCGGAACGGTTTGCAAAGCAAATTTTACATACCAATCCTGTAACGCCCTTTGCTCCCCTAAATCCATACCATTGGCTTCGAGGTGATACCAAAAGATATGACCGACACCTGTACCATCAGGACCTAATGTTGGAACTACATTTTGAGGTAATAAACGCTGGGCATAATTGAGTCTTTCCAACACACGGGTTCTTGCCCAGTAGACATCCACATCATCTTCAAAAATGATGTAAACAAAGCTCATCCCAAACATAGATGCGCCACGGATGTTTTTTACTTTTGGTATGCCCTGCAGGTTTGATACCAACGGATAAGTAACCTGCGATTCTATCACCTGAGGACTTCTGCCCATCCATTCTGTAAAAACGATTACCTGGTTTTCTGATAAGTCAGGTATAGCATCTATTGGATTCTGCTTTACACTGTAAATTCCCCAACCTAATAAACCGGCTGCGATAAGTAATACAATTATTCTGTTTTTTAGTGAGAATGCGATTAGTTTTTCTACCATAGAATTATTCTTTACTGATTTGATGAAAGGCTGTCTGCCGCTTTTATGGTTGTTGAAGTTTCAACAGGTGCTGTCTTTACCGGCTCTGTTAATTCCATTCCACACTTAGAGCATTCATCACCTTTTTTACCTGTAATTTCAGGATGCATAGGGCATGCGTATAATTGACCCGACAGCTCAACATCATTGTCAGAGGTTTCTTTAGCCTGTTTAGTGTTACAGGCAGTAAATGCAAATGTGATTGCTAAGATTACGAAGATGATTTTTTTCATTTTGATATTTTATACAGTTGAATAATACCTGATGAGTAAAGTATGTTTACTCATCAGGTGTATTTTATTTCGATTACATTCCTTTGCGAACCACCTTAGAAGGCTGGTATGTTGTTACATTCTTCGCTGAAAGTGCCATTCCGCATTTTGTGCATTTTCCGGCATCTTTTTCCAATTCGGACGGATGCATAGAACATGCATATCTGTTTTCTGCATTTCCATCATTTTTAAATGTAGCGTAAATTATTAAAGTGTTTGTTCCACTTTTAAACTTCAAAGTGGCCACTAATTGTTTAAAATCTGCCACCGCATCATTGATAACAAACGCAGATTCTCCGAAAGGGCTTAAGGTTACTTTCTGTTTTTTGCCGTTTACATCTTTCAATTTTACCGATGCCGTTATATCTTTATTTGAATATGGCGAGTCTTTTTCGTCTGTAATAAACAGATATAACTTACCGTCCATTTTCATTAACTGTGCCTTTAGTTCCAAATCTGACTTAATGGATGTTTGAGCATTTGTGAATGCCATGTTCATTATCATCATTACCATAATGAATGATAGTCTTTTTAAAGAGTTCATTTTTTTGAATTTATAGTTGAATAATAGATTTTAAGGTTTCTAAGTGTGAAACTTTAAGATTTCCTGAGTGGAAATAATAATCAACTACTAACAACGGAAGATTTGCAACTCAACAGGAGTTGGTCGCAACAGGTATTTTATAGTGTATAGATTATCAGGTGGTGGAATACCTGTGATATATCTATCGTAATTAAATTGATAACTAAAAACGGATGAATTTATCCAATAATCATTTACTATTAATTTTTCGAAAGGTTTTAACTCTATTTGAGTTGAAGTGAAGCCTTCAATTGGCAGTTTTTTGAAAAATTGTTTATTTTCACAGCACTTATTTTTATCCTCTGACTTACCAGGACAACAAGTTGCCACCGGTTCTTCCATGCCACAATCTGCCTTCTTAAATAACGAGTAGTCGTGTGTGCGATTAGTATTGCAAATATGCTCCGATAGTGATATACCATTACTTGCAGTGAACACCAATAGTGCCATTAGTAATGCAGGTATGTTTGTCTTGTACTTCACTTATAGTTCAAAGTTATACTTAATTTCAGTTATTTGCAATGCCAAATAGTTTATATTTTGTTAAAATCACACATTAAAGGCATTATTCTCTGTCTTCTAACAGCATTTATATAATTAATAT
>JADLAJ010000031.1 GCA_020848255.1 Chitinophagales bacterium | reverse complement strand
TTACAGAACGAAAATCGTTCACTATGCACCTGCACCCGGAAGCCACCAGACACCTGATTGATCACAATGAAGAACACGTAAAGAGTTCTGAGTTCATCAAAGATATTGTGATTGGTATGTCGGACGGACTAACCGTTCCGTTTGCATTAGCTGCCGGATTAAGCGGTGCCGTATCAGCCTCTTCCTTAGTTATTACCGCAGGTATTGCGGAAATTGCAGCAGGTTCCATAGCCATGGGTTTAGGTGGTTACCTTGCCGGTCGAGCAGAAATTGATCACTATGCTTCTGAACAAAAAAGAGAATATTTTGAAGTAGATAATTTGCGGGATAAGGAAATTGCCGAAACCAAAGAAATATTTTCCCATATGGGTTTAAGTGCATCTACTGTGGATGCTGCCGTTATCGAACTGGCTCAGGACAAAGATAAGTGGGTGCAGTTTATGATGAAGTATGAACTGGATTTAGAGACACCCGATCCGAAGCGAGCGCGCAATTCCGCTTTCACCATCGGATTATCTTATATCGTTGGCGGCATTATTCCGCTATCTCCATATTTTTTCACCGAACATCCGCATGACGGATTAATTTACTCCGCAATTGTCACACTGATTAGTTTATTTATTTTTGGATATTTTAAATCCAAACTTACCGGACAACCTTTGTTTAAAGGTGCCTTAAAAGTAATGGCAATAGGCGCCGTGGCGGCGGCGGCAGCGTATGGCATCGCCAAACTATTCGTTTAAATGCAGATACCTTTATATGCATTTTGAAATTTAATATGCGCCTTGGGGATATTTTATTTATATTTCAATAACCAAAAAACAAATCAAGATGGAAAATCAGTTATTAGACAGTGATATGCTGGACAACAAAGAAGGTAAGTCGTTGAGTTCTTTATTAGCAAATGGCTACGAGACAAACTCTGTGGAATACATAAAAAAAGGATTTGAATTATTCAAACAAAATATTGGACCATTCATCGGTTTCATCATAGTAGTAGGTATTGCAGAAGGAATTATAGGCTCCATCCCTTTCATTAAAGGGCTCGCCAGTGCATTGGTAGCACCTATTGTAGCCGGCGGTTTTTTAGTAGCCAAAATGATTGACAAGAATGAGCCGCACGCATTTTCCAATTTTTTCGACGGCATTCAGAATTATGTACCTCTATTTCTGGTTACGCTATTACCAACACTTTTGATCGGCGCTATCTTTCTTATTGTTGGCGGGTGGGCCTATTTCAAAATGGCATTCTTAGGCATTACGCCAAAACTGGATTTTCAGGATTTAAACAGTATATCATCTTTTGCAAGTATGGCAGGTTTCGGTATGAGAGCAAGCCTGGCTGGTATTATTTCCGGTGTTATTTCCATCTTATTTTTACTGGCAACTTTTTTAGTATTATTTGAAAAATTTGAACCTGTAAAAGCATTGGATATCAGCAGAAAACTGGTGGGTAAAAAATTCTTCAACTGGTTTGGGTTTCTTTTTTTAATAGGACTCTTTAATATTGCCGGTGCGCTGTGCCTTCTTGTTGGTTTATTCGTAACTATCCCCAGCAGCATTTGTGCACTCTATGTTGCATACGAAGATGTGGTAGGGCTAAATCTTAGAGATTAAGATTTATTTAAGCATCGTTTCTAACAATAGAAAGAAGTTATCTATATCAAATGGTTTAGGGAGGTAGCCGTCAAATCCAAATTCCAGAAACTCTTCATCTCCGTTGGTAATTAAACTGGCGGTGCTTGCTATCACTTTCAAATGTTTCAGTTTTTTGTTTTTTCGAATTTCTGATAAGGCTTCAAAGCCGTTCATTTCAGGCATATCCAGATCCATAATAACAAAATCCGTTTTATTATTTTTCAGCACCCCTAATGCCTGTACTCCGTTTGCAGCTTCCAAGGCAATCGTTTCTTTATTAAAGAACTTCAGTGTTTCTTTTATTACAAAACGATTATCTTCAAAATCATCGACAATCAGAATAGTTTTATCAGACAAGAAAGAGGTGTCTTTCTGACGCAAAGCGGTATCTGTATTTTTTTGGATTGTTACTTTCTCAAATGGCAAAGTGATTATAAAATTCGTTCCTACATTTATTTTACTGTTAATAACAATTGTACCATTCATCAATTCCACCAGCTTTTTAGAAATTGCCAACCCTAAGCCTGTGCCTTTATATTTCTTCTGCACTTTGGTACGCACCTGTTCATACTGGTCGAAAATTGTTTTTATTTTATCTTTCGGAATCCCAATACCCGTATCACTTACTATAATCTGAAGAGTCTTTTTATTCTTTAATTTAGCCTCTACGCTTATTCTTCCTTTGGCGGTAAACTTTATAGCATTACTCACCAGATTAGTGATTACCTGTGACAACCTTAACGGATCTGAAAATATAGCAAAGTCAATTGTATCCTCTATTGAATAATGAAGTTTTAAGTTCTTTTCATTAGCAGCCTGTTCCATTACCAATATTAGATTTTCAAAAACTTCTTTCAATACAACCGGCTCATATTCTATCTCCAGCTTACCTGCTTCCATTTTAGAAACATCTAAAATATCATTGATGATACCCAGCAGGTTTTCACCTGATTTTTTTAAGGTTTGCAGGTATTTTACATGTTCCATTTTAGGTTCATCATTCAGCATAAGAGAACTGGTACCCAGAATAATATTCATCGGAGTGCGAATCTCATGGCTGATGGTAGCAATGAATAAACTCTTGGCAGTTGCAGTTTCTTCGGCAATCAGGCGCTCACGTTTGGCATCTTCCAACCCTAATTTTGCCTGTAAAATATTGTTATCATCAGAATACCCTTTTTCTAGTAATTCTAATTTGCCTTCATAAAATTTCTTGAGATAGTAATAAGCTTTATCGTACTCTTTTTTATATTCATACAATTCTGCCAGATATTCGAAAATAACAGCACGTGTGGTATCATTACCTTCTGTCTTTGATTTTTCCTCTGCAGATAATAATAATTTTTCTGCCTGTTCATAGCTGCCCATTTCAAAATGCAAGACTCCGTAACTTTTTGAAATATCCATCAGATATGCACCACCGTTCTCTGAAGAATACTTTATACCCAGTTTAAAATATTTTTCCGACAGTTCATATTTTTTCATTTTGCGCAACAGGATAGCATAGCTTACATGTGCTCTCAATTTAATCAGCGGCAGATTTATTTTCTTTTCCTTTTCTATGGCACTTACCAGATATCTTTCAGACTCTTCCAGTTGTTCCGCCCAGTTCAGCACATTTCCCATCAATAATTCGAATTCAATAATCTTATCCATTTTCCCTAAACGGATAGCAAGTGTTAAGGCCTGCTGAAATATATCAATTGCCTTCTTAAACTGCCAGATACCTTGCTGCAGTGATCCAATTTTTTTATATTGATCTAATTGTAAATCATATAGCTTATTTTCGGCATAAATTTGCAATGCCTTGTGCATAAACTCAAAAGCGTGCTGAAAATCTTTTAAATCATAATAAATATCTCCGACATCTTCATATAATTTTGCACATTCGACACATGCTTCCTGGCCCTGTCGTTTCTCAATAATTAGTGTGTAGGTGTCAATCGCCTTTACATATTCTTTCTTTTGCTTTAATTCCAGAGCCTGTTTATATAAGGATTCAAACGCTGTGCGTTGATGATCAGATGCTTTATTTTTAGAGGTAACAGGCATTGTGGTAAAAATTGACACAAATAATTACTGAAATTAAGTAATATTTAATAAATTTAGCATACGCAATTAAGAATATGATTAGTGCCGTTATTATTGAAGACGAGCCTATCTTTCAGGAAATACTCAAAAAAGCCATTGTGCAAACAGGATTAAGTATCCGGATTGATGGTGTGTGTAACTCTAAAAGAGAAGCAAAAAAAGTATTACCTACAGTAAAACCACAACTGATTTTTCTAGATGTGGAACTGGCGGACGGCAAAGGTATTGATTTACTCAATGAATTAGACTGCACAGATATAGAAATCATTTTTACAACTTCACATGATAAATATGCCATTAATGCTATAAAAAATAATGCAGCAGATTATTTATTAAAACCTATCAAAGAAAAGGAATTAAAAAAAGCAATTGAAAAAGTAGCAAAACGATTAGAAGAAAAAGAAACCTTAAAACAGGCATCACAACTGCAAGGATACTTAGATAAAATAAAAACTGACCAGCAACAGGATTCCAAATTAATGGTTCCCACGAAAGAGGGAATGATTTTTTTAAAAGTAATTGACATTGTTCGTTTGCAATCAGAAAGTAATTACACACTGTTTTTTTTAACCGGAAATAAGAAAGTGTTAGTTGCCAAGACGCTAAAAAACTTTGAGGAGAAATTATTAGCCTATAATTTTTTGCGTATACATCAATCTCATTTAATCAATCTGGCACATATGAAAGAGATTGACCATGGCGACAATTTCGTACTAATGGCGGATGGCAGCAAAGTCGAAATATCCAAACGCAAGAAAAAAGAATTTATGGATGCACTGGAAAAGAACAATTCAACGATTGCGTAAAATCAAAATAAAACTATAACGTTCCTGTAAAATAAAAAAAGCGCATCTTGTGATGCGCTTTTTTATTTCTGAAAATTTTACAGATTATATTTTCCTGCTTCGATGATTTTTTCAGCGATACGACGACGTGCTTCTTTCACGTTTACCGGTTCGTATTTGGTAAAACGTTTCAGGCCCATCAACATAATGCGCAGCTCATCGCCTTCTGCATAAGATTGCAACGCATCCTTTCCGGCAACATTTATTTTATTCATCGCATCGTTAAAGAATACTTTGAGGATGTCAACATATACCTGATCTGCTTTTTCTCCTTTTTCAAAGATTTTCTGAACACGCAGCAATAATGATTCTGCCGTATAAATCTGAATCAGCATATCTGATGCATTCATAATTATTTCCTGCTCGTCTTTTAGTTTTGCCATTAATTTCTGAACGGCTCCG
The DNA here is from genome assembly GCA_020848255.1 of Chitinophagales bacterium. Classification (GTDB taxonomy): domain Bacteria; phylum Bacteroidota; class Bacteroidia; order Chitinophagales; family JADIYW01; genus JADJSS01. The sequence goes on along the minus strand of JADLAJ010000031.1, from coordinate 8,720 downwards.
CCTGCAACCAACAAAAATGCTTTTTTTGCATTTTTGATAGCCTTTATTTCTGCTGCAAACTGACCTTCGTCATCACCGCTAAAATCAGGCACACTCATCAATTCTTTCTGAATAGCCATACCCGGTGTCATCAAATCAATCTTACCACCCATTGCACGTTTCAGCAACATATCGATGGACAATAAACGGTTGATTTCACTTGTGCCTTCGTAAATACGGGCAATACGGGAATCTCTGTATGCACGAGCAGCAGCTGTTTCTTCGGAGAAACCCATACCACCGTGAATCTGTACGTTTTCGTCTACCACAAAATCCAGCACCTCAGAACCCAATACTTTTATAATGGCACATTCAATTGCATACTCTTCTGCAGCACCTAATAATGCTTTGGAGAATTCTTTGCCTGCTTCCAGGTTTTCGTGTTCTAATTTTCCAATATCATTTGCACAACGGTAAGTAGCTACTTCCAGTGCAAATAATTGAATAGCCATTTCTGCAATCTTGTGCTGAATAGCACCAAAAGTGGATAATGATTTTCCAAACTGTGTTCTTTCATTAGCATATTGAACAGCCATATTAAATGCCTGACGAGCGCCACCTAAGGCAGTAGCACCTAATTTATATCTTCCGATATTCAGAATATTGAATGCAATCAAATGGCCTTTACCTCGTTCGCCCAATATGTTCTCCACCGGTATTCTGCAGTTTTCAAAAAACACCTGACGTGTTGAAGAACCTTTGATACCCATTTTATCTTCTTCTGCACCTAAGTTCAATCCCGGTGTTCCCGCCTCCACTAAAAATGCTGTGAATTCTTTGCCGTCAATCTTAGCGAAAACAGTAAAAGAATGTGCGAAACCTGCATTGGTAATCCACATTTTCTGCCCGTTTAAAATCCACTCTCTACCATCTTCTGAAAGTGTGGCGGTGGTTTTTGCTCCTAGTGCATCAGAGCCCGAACTTGGTTCTGTTAAACAATACGATGCTGCCCATTCACCGCTTCCTAGTTTTGGTAAGAATTTTTGTTTTTGTTCTTCCGTTCCAAAATATAAAATAGGTAATGTTCCGATACCAATGTGACAGATTAAGGTGGTGGCAAATGAACCACTTCTGCCCACTTCTTCGGCAATAATGCAACCTGAGATTACATCCTGATTCATGCCACCGTAGGCTTCAGGAATAGCTGTGGATAACAAACCTAATTCACCGGCTTTTCCTAACAAGGATAAAGACAAACCTGCTTCTTGTTTTTCAATTTCTTTCCAATGTGGCATTACTTCCTTTTCAATAAAATCAGAAGCCATAGAGCGCACCATAAGTTGTTCTTCTGTATAATCTTCCGGTGTAAATACCTGCTCTGGTGTTGATTCTTTAATAACGAATTCACCACCTTTTAATGATTTGATTTGTTCGAGTGTTTCCATTTTATTTTTTAATTATAGAATTATAAAGTTGTAAAGTTATTGAATCTGATTTTACTTCAATCTTTCAATAATTCCAGCGATACCTTGTCCGCCGCCGATACAAGCTGACACCATACCATAGCGTTTATTCTGACGACGCATTTCATTGATCAATTGAACAGATAATTTTGCACCAGAGCATCCCAGTGGATGTCCTAATGCAATCGCACCACCATTCGGATTGATGATATCAGGATTTAAACCTAATGTTCTGATTACTGCTAATGATTGTGCCGCGAATGCTTCGTTTAATTCAATCATGTCAATATCTTCGATTTTCATGCCAGCCAACTGCAAAGCGCGCGGAATAGCAACCACAGGACCAATACCCATGATGCGTGGCTCGCAACCAACAACAGCTGAAGTTACTAATCTAGCAATTGGTTCGATGTTTAATTCCTTCACCATTTTTTCTGACATTACTAACACGAATGCCGCACCATCAGAAGTTTGAGAAGAGTTACCTGCTGTAACAGAACCTTTAGCAGCAAATACTGTTTTGAGTTTTGCCAATCCTTCAACAGTAGTATCTTTTCGTGGACCTTCATCTGTATCCACTACAAAAGAACGTGTCTTTCTTTTATTATTTTGCAAATAAACTTCTTCCACGGTTACCGGTACAATTTCATCTTTAAATTTACCTGCTTCAATTGCAGCCATCGCTTTTTGATGTGAGTTGAAAGAAAACAAATCCTGATCTTCTCTGCTAATATTATATTGTGTAGCTACCGCTTCTGCCGTTAAGCCCATAGAAGAATAATAATCAGGCGTTGTGGATGCGATACCGTAATTCAATACCGTTCTCCAGCCTGTCATTGGCAATAAAGACATAGATTCCACACCACCAGCGATGATACAGTCTGCCATACCTGCCTTGATTTTAGCCGTCGCCATGGCGATAGTTTCTAAACCAGATGCGCAATAACGATTGACAGTTACACCACCAATGGATAATGGCAAACCTGCACGCAATACAATCATACGACCGATTTGCATACCTTGTTCTGCTTCAGGAATGGCGTTGCCGCAAATCAAATCATCGATACGTGCCGGATCTAAATTTGGAACAGATGCTACTAAATGTTTTACCACGTCCGCACCTAAATCATCCGGACGATAAAAGCGGAAACCGCCTTTTTTTGCTTTGCCGATTGCACTTCTATAACCGGCTACTATATATGCTTCTTGCATTGTATTTTAAATTTAAATTTTAGTAATTAGATTAGTTTCTCAATGGTTTACCGGTTGTCAGCATCGCCTGAATTCTTTCCAGTGTTTTCTTCTCACCGCAAAGTGACAAGAACGCTTCTCTTTCCAGATCCAATAAATATTGCTCATTTACTGTAGTTGGTGCAGATAAATCACCACCACACATTACGTAGGCTACTTTCTTAGCAATTTTTGCATCGTGCTGTGAAATATAACCCCCTGCGATGAATGACTCCACACCAACTGTCAATGTACCCAGACCGGTTCTTCCCAATACCTGAATATCATTTCTGTGAGCCGGCTGAGAATATCCTTCTTCGCTTAATCGCAATACTTCCTGTTTCGCTTCTGCTATCACACGTTTTGCATTGATAACGACTCTGTCTTTATTTTTTCTCATTAAGCCCGCATCAAACGCTTCTGCAGCTGAAGTAGCTACTTTCGCCATCGCGATGTTTAAGAAATTATCTTGCAAAGATTGTAACATCGGGTCACCGTTTTTGAAGCTGTCGGAAGTACGCAATGCCAGTTCTTTCGTTCCGCCACCGGCAGGAATCAAACCAACACCCACTTCCACCAAACCGATATATGTTTCTGCAGAAGCAACGACTACATCAGAGTGCATAGTTACTTCGCAACCTCCACCTAAGGTCATACCATGAGGTGCTGAAACTACCGGAATTGCTGAATATCTGCAACGCATAGTTGTTTGCTGGAACTGACGTACCGCGATATCCAGTTCATCATATTCCTGATCCATGGCCAGCATGGCAATCATCATTAAGTTGGCACCTACAGAGAAATTAGGTGCATCGTTTCCAATCACCAGACCTTTGTATCCACCTTCTGCAATTTCAATGGATTTATTAATTGCCTGTAAAACATCACCGCCTAATGAATTCATTTTGGATGTGAATTCTAAATTCAACACTCCATCACCGATATCGTGTAAGATACCGCCGCTGTTTTTCCAAACCGGTTTATTGCCGCGTAAATTATCTAAAATGATGAATGACTCTGCACCCGGAATCGTTTTATATGATTTAGAAGCCTGATCGTAATATTTTTTCAGGCCGTTTTCTACTTTGTAGAAAGACGTATTTCCTGCAGCCACAAACTCTTTAACCCATGCTGAGATAGTTAAACCATCCGCTTCTGCCAGTTCAATACCTTTCTGAACACCTACGATATCCCAGTACTGGAACGGACCGATTTCCCAAGCAAAACCTGCACGTAAAGCATCGTCCACCGCATATAACACATCAGAGATTTCAGGAACACGATTGGAAACATACGCAAACAAACCTGCTAAAGAACGTTTTACCAGTTGAGCACCTTTATCGTCTCCTTTGATGAATGCATTGATCTTATCGTTTAATCCTTCTACTTTTTTAGAAGCATCTAAGGAAGCAAATTTCGGTTTTCCGGTTGGTTCATACTGCAGCGTATCTAAACGCAATGAGAAAGAATTTCTTTTCTCATCTTTATAATAATATCCTTTCTTGGATTTATTACCAAAGAACTTATTATCCAACAAGAACTGAACATAGGCAGGCACTTCGAATGCACCGGCTTGTTCGTCGTTCGGACAATTTTCCTTGATGCCCATCATTACTTTAGTACCGGTATCATTACCTACCAAATCAGACAATTTAAAAGTACCTGTTTTCGGACGACCAATAGCCGGTCCTGTCAAGGCATCCACTTCTTCGATAGTCAACCCTAACTCCTGTGTCAGTTGGAATACTTTCGCCATCGCATACACACCTACGCGGTTCGCGATGAACGCCGGTGTATCTTTACACAATACCGTTTCTTTTCCCAGAAATACATCGCCGTAGTGCATTAAGAAATCCACAACGCTTTGATCTGTTTTTGCAGTCGGAATAATTTCCAGCAATCTCAGGTATCTTGGCGGATTGAAGAAGTGTGTTCCACAGAAATGTTTCTGGAAGTCTTCACTTCTGCCTTCTGCCATCAGATGAATAGGAATACCTGAAGTATTGGACGTTACCAATGTTCCCGGTTTTCTCAATTTATCTACTTTTTCAAACACCTGCTGCTTGATATCCAGACGTTCAATAACGACTTCAATAATCCAGTCGCAGTCTTTGATCTTCGGCATATCGTCGTCGAAGTTACCCAGGCTTACTCTTGCGGCAGAGGCTGCACTATATGCCTGTGCAGGCTTAGATTTTAAGGCAAATGAAAAGGCGTCATTCACAATTCTGTTGCGCAATTTCGGATTTGCTTTTTCTTCTTCTTTCAGGTCGAACGGAACGATATCCAGCAATAACACTTCCAATCCGATATTGGCTAAGTGCAATGCGATACCTGAACCCATGACGCCTGAACCCAATACTGCTACTTTTTTAATAGCTCTGTTTTGTGTTTTTGCTTCCATGTTCAGTTTATGTGATTGTATAATAAAATTATTAGTTGTTTTGTTTAAGGTCTGCCAAAGTATATGCTGCAAATCTGCTTAACAAACGATCGTAGGCGTTCTTAATGTATTTGGCATCCTTAAAAATACGCGTCATCATCACGGCACCTTCAAATTCTGCTACCGTTTGCTCGGCCAGTTTCTTGGCATCTTCTTCGTTCGTGATTTCTGAGAAAACATACTCTACCGCGCTCATCCATTCTTTATAAAAATCGCGGATATGTTCAGCAAATTCCGGAATGGCACGGGCTGTTTCTACGCCTATATTTCCCATAATGTTACCATCCGACAATAAAGCTCTTTCTGACTTTTTGAACATTTTTTCCATACGCTGCTGTGGCGACAAGGTTTTATCGTAGGCAATGGAAAACACTTCTTTTTGGAAAAATTCATGTGCATATTTAATAACCGCACTCATCAGGGCCTCCTTACTCGGAAAATAATGATACAGACTTCCTTTTAATAAGCCACAGGCTGATGCTATATCTGCTATAGAAGTATTGTGATAGCTTTTCTGGCGAAAAAGCTTCAGTGATTGTTTTAAAATATCTTCTATACTTACTTTCTGCTTGGGCACTTTCTTAAATTAAGAAATTAAAAATAAACAAACTACGAGGTTTTATCAAACGTTTGTTTGGTAAATAATGATTTGATAACAATTCCAATGCATGCATTGGAATTGTGTGTTATTTATTAAACCTTGTACACAAAATATTGACATATTACAGAATAATTAAACCAAATTCTAAGCAAAACATACCAAATAATCAGTAATTACAACCGAATACCAATCTAACCAAAAACAATTATACACTTCAAGTAGTTTTGAGGTGTCAATAAATAATATTTCCATGCTACTAGGTTAGTTATCTCAAGGCATGTGAAAAATAGTGGGTTTTTTATGTTTCTATGTTTCTTTGGGGTGCATCTCTTGCACCTCATTTTTTTTGTAAAAATTTATCTTATCTGTGTATTTTTCAATATTTTGTATTTTGTCTGATGTTAAAACGCCGTATACTATATTTATTTGTCACCCTGTTACTGTTGGTTACGGGTATTTATTCGTTATACAGTCTGGATATTACACAACTGCGTTTTGATGTGCTGGATATTAAGAACGGGCTCTCTCAAAACAGTGTCTCTCATATTTATCAGGATAGTAAAGGCTTTATCTGGTTTTGCACTGATGAAGGGCTAAACAGGTTTGACGGGTATAATTTTTTGAAATATGACAAACATATTGATGATAAAAACTCCCTCATATCCAATTTCACCTCCTGTATAACAGAATCTTCACCCGGGATATTCTGGATTGGTACCGAAAAAGGATTAAGCATTTATTTTTTTGAAACGAAAAAATATTTAAACATAGAGAACCCCGGGCAGATAAAAAAACTGACAAAAGAAGACAGTGTCACCGTTTGGGTGCAAACACAGTATAGTTTATATAAAGTTAGACTGGTAGAAACGGAAGAAGATAAAAAAGATTACACGGTCAGTATAGAACCCATGAATGCTTATCGCGAAATTATCTGTAAAAGTGACAGCAACCATTTTTTTCTGGCAGGCAGAGACAATCATTTGTACTCGTATGATTTTAGCACCAAACTCATTGCCACCAAAAGTACATCCAGTATATGGAATATACTTATTCCTAAAAAAATAAACGGCGTTACAAGAGACAAATTTAATAATTACTGGATCGCCACTAATTCAGGATTGTACAAGGCAGACGAAAGTTTCTCGACGATTGATTCTTTCTCCATTCAACGAAAAGACATTGTAGGTCTGCAGGATAAAATTACAGACATCGCCATCGGAAAAATTGGCAATATTTATATTGCTACTTATCAGCATGGATTGGTTTGTTATGACATTTACCGAAATAAGTTTATTGAGTACCAAAGTGACCCCTACAACCTTACCAGTATTCCGGATAATAAGATAATGAGTTTACTGATTGACAACAGCGGAACATTATGGGTGGGTACAAAAGGCTCTGGTGTTGCCACCTGCTCGCAGTTTAAATTTAAATTCAAACACGTTACTCAGGAGCCATTTAAAACTACATGGCTTACCAATAAATATGTGCTGAGTTTTGAAGCGGATAAAAATGAAAATATCTGGATTGGAACGGATGGTGGCGGTTTGTATAAATTTGATACAAAAGATAATATCTTTTCCAACTGGCGAAACAACAGTTCTTATTCTTCCCTCTCCAATGACATTGTTCAGGATATATTAATAGATTCTTATGGAAATTTATGGGCAGGTACCTTAAATGGTATCTGTAAATTTAATCTGACAACGAATGCCTTTAAACGCTATTTCCTTTCACCTAACAGGCCTTCAGATAATTTAAAAGTTCCGGCTTATTCCAATATCCGTTTATTTGAAACATCCGCAAACGAAATATATGCACTGGATGAACATTCCATCTACCATTTCAATATTTCAAAGAACCGATTTGAAAATACATTGATTGATTTAAAATCAAATAGTATAATGCCTAGAGGTATACTTGAAGACAAGGATAGCTCCTGGTGGATTGCAAGTGCATCCGGATTAATTCATTTAAATATAAGGAATGGGTTAGTTAACGAATCTGCCCTGATAGCGCTTAATAAAAAATATTTCAAAACCGATCAGCTGTATTGTTTGCTTCCATGGGATGATGACCGTTTCTGGATTGGCTCCGGAAATAATGGCTTATTTCTTTTTAACAAGAAGAAGATGAGTGTAGAGACAAATCTCACGGAGAAAGATGGCCTGAGTAATAATTTTATTTATGGAATATTAAAAGACAATGCGGGCAAACTCTGGATGAGTACCAACAGAGGTGTATCCGTATTTGATCCCACATTAAAACAATTCAGAAATTATGACATTAATGACGGATTACAGAGTAATGAATTTAACGGCGGTGCTTATTTTAAGACAAACGGAAATGAATTATTGTTTGGTGGCATTAATGGTTTTAATATTATAGAACCGGATAAAATCCCTTTTAATACCTACAAACCACTGGTAAATATCACAAGCATAAAAACAGATGACAGCACTTATAATTTATCACCCTACAGCATTCAAAAAAAACGTATCCGCTTTGCCAACAATCAAAATAATCTGGCATTTGAATTCGCATCCAGTGATTATGCAAATACACCCAAAAACGCCTTTGAATACAGGCTGGAAGGTTATGAAAAAAACTGGACCAAAACGAATAGAAATTTTGTTTCTTATGCTCAGCTTCCACCGGGTAATTATACATTTTATGTAAGTGCAAGTAATAATGATGGAGTATGGTCTGAACAACCAGCTTCGTTTTCTTTCCGAATCCGGCCGATGATCTGGCAAACTTGGTGGTTTCGCATTATTGCAGGTATAATCGTTTTATATTACGGATATCGCTTTATCACCAACAGGATTCAGATGGAACGCGTTAAAGAAAAAGAGCAGAGTCAGCTGGCGCGGCAAAAAACAGAATATGAGAAACAACTCGCAGAAATAAAACTGAAAGCTCTGGTGGCACAGATGAATCCGCATTTTATTTTCAACTGCATGAATTCCATCCAGGCAATGATTTTATCCGACCAGAATATGCA
>JADLAJ010000030.1 GCA_020848255.1 Chitinophagales bacterium | reverse complement strand
TTCTGTCTTTGATGATTCTAATGTATAATGGAATTTCGCCATTATTATCTATTTTGTTCTCTTTAAAAATTAACTTTACACTCGCCATGATGCCTTATTTTATTGATGTTTTGGAATATTTAAAGATACGAAATAGGTACAACAATAGGTACAACATTTGCTACTTTAGTATGCTTTTTTATGCACAAAATTGCTTTGTGTAAATTTGTAAAACGTTGTATATAAGGCAATTGAAAGAAAGACAAAGTAATAAAAAGATAATGGGTTAGTCCCGTCCGGACCGCCAACAAGGTCAAAGTCCACGAAATTTCGTGGACTTTTTTTATTATACCTGTCTTTTCTGCCTCCCAGATATATATTGTGTTTTTAAAAATATTTTTTACTCTTTACCCTTTTCTATAAGTTAGATGAAATGTATAGTGCTCACTTTGAGTGAGTTACCTCAAATGTCTTTTAGGTAATTAAGAAAAGAATTGATAAATTTGCACACACACGCACAAAACATATAGTTCTTATTATGAATAAATGAGTAATTAGTCTGCTATTGCTTTGGGGATTATTGCCTTCAGTTATATTTGCACAAGAGGCAAATAATCAAGACACGATAAAGGTAAATAAACTTGAAGAAGTAGTGATTTCCGCTCATAAATTACTTGTTCCCAAACAGGATATCATTCAGCAGATGACAATATTAAAAGCTTCGGCTATTTCAAACAACAATTCTCAAACAACTGCTTCCCTGATATAAAATTTGGGAAATGCATTTGTACAGAGAAGTCAGGCTAGCGGAGGCAGCATTATTATCCGTGGATTTGAAGCCAGCAGAGTCGTATTAATGGTGGATGGAGTTCGTATGAATAATTTAATTTATCGTGCAGGCCACCTGCAAAATATCATTACAGTCGATAATGCGATATTGGATAAAGTGGAGATCCTGAACGGATCTGCATCCACCATATATGGCAGTGATGCATTGGGCGGTGTAGTGAGTTTGTACACCAGAGCTCCGCAGTTAAAAACCGGTAATAAAACACTGATAAAAGGGAATGCATTTTTCAGATACGGGCTGGCAAATAACGAACTGACCGGTCATACAGAACTGAACATAGGTACTCAAAAATTTGCTTCTTTAACGGCTGCTACGTTCAGTAAATTTAGTGACCTCAGAATGGGCGGAGCACAAAATCCGTTTTACAGGAAATTTGGAGAGCGCCCGTTTTATGCAGATAGAATTGATGGTAGAGATACCCTGATACCAAACAATAATCCCTTGCCATTGGAATTGATTTCATTTACAGGGCATGCGGAACAAAATTACAATGTGCTGGAATGGATAACGGAAAGTGAAATCAATAACGACTATTTCACACTGGAAAAATCTCCGGATGGGATTGTCTTTGATACACTGGCTACCATTGACGGTGCAGGAAACAGTAATGTTGTTTTGAATTATAAGAAAACAGATGAACGACCTTATCCGCACATAAGTTATTATCGTTTAAAACAAACAGACTTTAACGGAAATTATAAGTATTCCAGAATCATTCCGTTGTTGCATTCCGGTAATACTGTTGCTTTAGATTACACGTACAATGCGGATGCAGACGAACTGACTGTTTACTTCAGTGCAAGTGATAATCGCCAAAAGTCCTTAGAATTAATTGATGCTATTGGCAGAAAAATATGCACGGCAATAACACCGGATGCCTATATGAAAATAAACACCGCAACTTATGCAAATGGCGTTTATTTTCTAACGATGAAAACAGGAGAGGAAACAAAAACGTTTAAACTCGAGTTTTATTAAAGGTTATCATTCAGCAGTTTTCCATCCCAGCTAAACAATAAATTCTTTGTATCGCCGCCGCTTGAAACAATAAGCCTGTATTGGGTAATCATTCCGGGCAGAAAAAGCACATAAACGGAATTTAATTTCCATGTTGAAAATTTACTGTTCGTTAATCCGGTTTTAACGGCAGATGGCAATTCTTTCATCGAAATGGTACGTTGCGTCATTAACCAATCGCCATTGTTATTATACATTGCTTCGTAACTATATCCTTCTGCTTTAAAAACAGTTTTATAATCTTTTCCTTCGCTGTGCCATTTGATAGTATGTGCAAATGGGAATTTTTGATTAAACGCCTTCGTTACATTTAACGGTGGAATGCTTGCTTGTCCAAACGTATCCAACGGGATGGTAAAGCAAATACTGAGTAATAAAAGAATCAGTGTTTTCATCGGGATGATTTTTAAATTGTAAATAGCTATTGTGAGTTGTTTTATATCTATAGAAAATGATGAATGAATGCAAATCAAAGTTGCTAAGCGTTTAGCGAAACATGTTGCACAACCCTTTTAATAAGTTGTATAATTCACATATTGAGCGAATAGAAGGGAAGCAATGGTTCAAGTGTTAAAAGCATATCAAATTCTGTAACCATTTTTACTAAGTTTTTACTACTTTTAAGGGAATCAAACAGACAAAAATGGAGCCGAGAATATATGCCGCCAGCCGCCTCACCGAAGGCAATAAATTATTTCCAGCCAAGATAATATTGGAAGATAACGGTGTTACCTTCAAAGTGCCTTCTTTTTTCAGCGGACAGGAAACCACCATTCCGTATTCCAGAGTATCATCCGTTAATGTCAATACACCTTTCATAGGTTACAGCGATATCATCATCGAAACCACCGGCGAAGGCAGCATACAGGTGCATGGCTTCACGGCAGATGAAGTAAAAGAAATGAAACAATTGATATTGGAAAAAATTAACGCGCTCTAAATTTCCTGTCATTTTGTATACTGTGAAGTATTGTCTCCATAGTGAGAATTAGTATAATTACTAAATCATGAACTAAAATATTTTGATAGTTATGATTACAATTATAAACTATGCAAGATAGTTTTAAACTAAATTTTTAAACGTAATGTATTATTCTAATCTGTTTGTCCGCCAGTAAGATTTTTTTTGGAAGTTGCCGCTTTCTGAAATTTCAAAAGCATGATCTTTCTCGTCGTATAATTTTGCTGCTATTAGTGCCACCAACAAGGCTTCCTCTTCATTTATTTGATCGGGATGGAAATAATTATCTACAAATTTAGTATCAAAATTACCGGTGGTAAATGCCGCATGGTTCAATACAAATGTTCCAAATGGCAAGGTTGTTTTTACACCCACGATTTTATATTCAGCAATGGCTTTCTTCAGTTTCTCAATAGCGTCTTGTCTGTTAACACCATGTGCAACCAGTTTGGCAATCATTGGATCGTAGTAAATTGGAATATCCATACCTTCATCAAAGCCGTCATCTACCCGCACCCCTTCGCCGACAGGAATCTGATAGACTTCCAGTTTTCCGATATCAGGTAAAAAATTATTGGAAGGATCTTCCGCGTACACCCGTAACTCAATGGCGTGACCGTTTATTTTTAAATCCTCCTGCGTAAACGATATTTTTTCTCCGCGTGCAATATTAATTTGCTCTTTCACCAAATCAATGCCTGTTATCATTTCCGTTACAGGATGTTCCACCTGCAAACGCGTATTCATTTCCAAAAAATAAAAATCCAGGTTGGCATTCACGATAAATTCTACAGTTCCGGCGCCTAAATAATTTACGGATTTTGCCACCTGCACCGCAGCTTCGCCCATTTGTTTTCGTAACGCCGGTGTTAAAACAGCACTTGGAGCTTCTTCCACTACTTTCTGGTGACGGCGTTGTACAGAACAATCACGTTCAAATAAATAAACGATATTTCCGTGCGTATCGCCTAATACCTGTATCTCAATATGTCGTGGCGAACTTACAAATTTTTCAATAAACACACTGCCATCACCAAAAGCAGAAGTGGCTTCGGAAACAGCGAGTTTCATCTGTTCTTCAAATTCTTCTACGTTATTTACGATGCGCATTCCCTTTCCGCCGCCGCCAGCACTGGCTTTTATTAAGATGGGGAAACCAATACCCGAAGCTAATTTTTTAGCTTCATTAATATCCGCAATGGGCTGGTCGGTGCCGGGTACTAAAGGAACATCAAATTTGGAAACCGCTTGTTTGGCTGCCAGTTTGCTGCCCATGATTTCAATTGCTTCTACACTTGGACCGATGAAAATAATGCCATTGTCGTTACAGGCTTTGGCAAAATTTGCATTCTCACTTAAAAAACCATAACCAGGATGTACACCATCGACGTTTAGTTTCTTACAAACATCTATTATGGTGTCAATTTTTAAATAAGATTCTTTGGATGGGGCAGGACCAACACATACAGCCTCATCAGCAAAACGTACATGCGGAGAATTTCTGTCTGCTTCTGAATAAATGGCCACAGTAGAGATACCCATTTGTTTGCACGTACGCATAACACGCAAGGCTATTTCACCGCGATTAGCAATTAAAATCTTTTTCATCGTTACAAAAATAAGTAAATTAAGTGAAAGTGAGAATGAAACAAACGTGTTATAAAACTCTTATCACTTTCAAGAAGCGCTTTGAATAATATCCTTCAGAAAGTTTGGAAATAGTAACGCCGTTTGCTTTACCGGATGAGCCATGAATAAACGTGAGCTCACCATTGTTATTTTCAAGGACAAGTCCTACATGACCGCCAATTCGTTGAGAAGCATCTGTTCCTGTAAATACGATAACATCTCCTTTCTTTGCTTCATTTTTATTAATGGTGGTACCGTAACTCATATAATCTTTGGAAGATCGAGGCACTTTAATATTAAAATGAGTAAATACATAATACAAAAATCCGGAGCAGTCCAGCCCACCGTTCTTAGGATTAGCAGATGCATATTTATAAGGTGTGCCCAATTGCTGTTTTGCAAACCAGATGATATCATTCTCATCTTTGGTGCCGGCTTTATATGTGCTGTAGTCAAGATCGAATGGAACGGGTTTACGGAAAACGGAATCTCTTTTCGTTAAAGAAACTGTGGTTTTGGGTTTTGTACTGTTTTTCTTCTTTTTCTTTGCGGCAAAAGCTGGATGGGCAAAAGTAAATATCACCAATACCATGATGAGTAATTTTACTGAATATTTTCCTTTTAAATCCATAGATTTTTGAATAACGCTAAACTTATATCAAATTTAAATCCAAAATAAGTTAATTTTGTTGTAATGTCAGTGTATCAATTTGAACTAAACGATTATTTGCTTTCAACAGATAAAAATTTGTTGCAAACGGATGTTATTCATACTTTCTTAGCAGCGCAATCCTATTGGGCAAAAGATATACCAAAATCTGTCGTGGAAAAAAGTATTTCGGCTTCCTTATGTTTTGGTATTTATAAGAATGATGGCCAGGTCGGTTTTGCAAGGGTCATCTCAGATTATGCGACATTTGCGTATTTATGCGATGTTTTTATAACAGACGAACATCGTGGCAAAGGTTTGTCAAAGTGGATGATGGAAAAAATTATGGAACATCCCGATTTGCAAAACCTGCGCAGATTTACGTTAGGCACTCGTGATGCTCATGAATTATACCGGAAATTCGGATTCAGAGAACCTGATAATGCCTGCAACAACATGGAAATACGGATTCAGGATATTTATTCAAAGATGAAAAAGGAACATGCTCAGTAATATTTTAAAACTGGTAAAAAAAGAGGTACAACTGGAGTGGCGTCAAAAAACAGCACTTGGCACCATATTCATCTATGTTTTGGGTACCAGTTTTTTGATATACCTTATTTTTCAAGGAAATATTACCATTCCTACCTGGATTGCCTTGTTTTGGATCATTGCCTTGTTTACTACCGTAAATGCCGTTTCCAAATCGTTTATAAAAGATGCCAACGAGCAATTTTATTATTTGCGTACCATTGCCACACCTTTGGAAATCATCTTCTCTAAAATAATTTACAACGCTTTACTGATTACCGTGTTGGCATTTGTTATTTATGGTGTGATGATTTTGTTCTTTAATGAAAATATTGCCGATAAGGGGTTATTCCTGCTGACAATAGTCTTGGGTTCTATCGGATTTTCTAATTTATTTACCTTGTTGTCCGCCATTACAGCCCGCACACAAAATTTTGTGTTACTGGCCATTCTTGGATTTCCTATCATCCTGCCTTTATTATTACTGATTGTAAAAATGAGTGAGTTATCCAATTTCGCCATTCAGCAAAAGGATATTTATATGAACCTCGGCGCCATAGGTTTGCTGGATGTGATAACGCTCATACTTTCAGTCGTTTTGTTTCCGTATATTTGGCGCGACTAATTTTGTAGTGTATGAAAAACTGGTGGAAATATCTTTGTATACTGTTATTATTCTACACGGTAATAATGGGTTTTCTGGGACCTATTCCGGAATTGAATATTTTAGAGGAATCGATTCGTAATTTATATTTCCATGTACCGATGTGGTTTGCCATGATGACGCTGATGTTTGTTTCTCTGGTGTACAGTATTCTTTATTTAAGCAATCAAAAAATTGACCATGATATCAGAGCCGCGGCATTTGCCAAAGTGGGTTTTTTGTTTGGACTGTTGGGAATTATTACCGGTTCTGTCTGGGCGCGTGCGACCTGGGGTGCGTGGTGGGTGTTTGAGGAAGTGAAACTCAACGGAGCCGCAGCTGCATTGCTGGTGTATGCAGCCTATTTCATTTTGCGCGGTTCTTTTGATGACGAAGAAAAGAAAGCGCGTTTTTCTGCAGTCTACTCCATTTTTGCATTTGTTATGTTTATGGTTTTGATAAACGTCATTCCGAGAATCAGTAATTCATCGCTGCATCCCGGCAATGGCGGCAATCCGGGTTTCAACAGTTACGACTTAGACAGTAACCTGCGCATCGTTTTTTATCCTGCTGTTATCGGCTGGATTTTGTTGTCAGTCTGGATATCGACATTACTCATCCGTATGGAAAAGATATTCAGGAAAAAACATCAGTTGGATATTGAATAATTATAACATACCAATAACTAATTACTCATACGAACGTTATTAACATCTTTTAAAAAATATTTTTAAGCCATGTCTAAAAAATCTGCAATTTTAATTCTACTTTTCGCAAGTGTTTCTAAAATGTTAAGCGCACAAACAGTCAATACAGCTGATAAGCTAATGGAAAACAGCAAATTAAACGCTGTAATTGTTGTGGCTGCTATCATTTTGACAGGTATTTTCGTCTTTCTTTTTTACATCGAAAGGAAAATAAAGAAACTCGAGCAAGAAGTAAAAAATTAAATTATGAGCGAACAAAACAAGTTTTTTCAGAACGTACAAACCTACGTAGATCAGGCAGCAGGATTCACCAAATTACCCAAAGGATTAATAGAGCAAATTAAAATTTGCAATGCTGTCTACCAAATCAATTTCCCGGTAAAGATTAAAGACGAAATTAAAGTGATTGAAGCCTATCGTGTGCAGCATTCACACCATAAGTTACCTACCAAAGGCGGTATTCGTTACAGTGAAATGGTGAATCAGGATGAAGTAATGGCACTTGCCGCATTAATGACCTACAAATGTGCTGTGGTAAACGTGCCCTTTGGCGGAGCAAAAGGCGGTATTAAAATCAATCCTAAAGAATACACAGAGGATGAACTGGAGCGTATTACACGTCGCTATACATTTGAGCTGATTAAGAAAGGCTTTATCGGACCATCACTGGATGTACCGGCGCCGGATTACGGTACGGGTGAACGTGAAATGAGCTGGATTGTGGATACTTATATTCAGTTTAACCAGCAGGAAATAAACGCATCTGCCTGTGTAACGGGAAAACCAATAGGACAAGGAGGGGTGCATGGCAGAACGGAAGCCACCGGACGTGGAGTTTATTATGGATTAAAACATGCCACTACGTTTTCAGATGACATGAAAAAACTGGGCTTAGAACCCGGCATCGAAGGCAAAAAAGTAATTATTCAGGGCTTTGGTAATGTTGGATATTATACTGCAAAAGTAATGCAGGAAAACGGCGCTATCATTGTCGGTGTGGCTGAGTATGAAGGTGGCTTGTACAACGCAAAAGGCATCGATATCGAAGATTTGAAAAAATATCAGATAGAGAACAGAACTATCCGCAATTACCCGAAAGCAAAGTTTGTAAAACAAACGGATTTTCTGATGGAACACGAATGTGATATTTTGATTCCGGCGGCTTTGGAAAATCAGATTACGAAAGAGAATGCACCAAGAATAAAGGCAAAAATTATCGGAGAAGGGGCTAACGGACCTATCACACCAAGTGCAGAAGCGATTCTAATGAAAAAAGGTGTGATGGTGGTACCGGATATGTATCTGAATGCAGGTGGGGTGACCGTTTCTTACTTTGAGTGGCTGAAAAACTTATCACACGTAAGTTTCGGCAGATTGGACCACAGACATCAGGATGATGCCTTCAATAAAATTATTGATTTGATTGAAGGAAATACCGGCAGAAAAATATCCAAACGCGAAAAAGAATCATTAAAAGGCGCAGATGAACTGGATATCGTTCGCTCCGGTCTGGAAGATACAATGGTGAATTCTTACGAAAATATCCGGGATATTCTGAAAAGACACAAAAAAATGCAGGGTTTACGTACGGCAGCTTACGTAGATGCCCTTGAAAAAATCGGTGTTACCTATCTGAAAATGGGTGTTTTCCCTTAACAGATTTTTTATTGTTAACGAATTATACTGATGAGATTACAGCAATGTAATCTTATTTTTTTTTGTTACAAATACATAAATGCACTTTTCGTAAGGATATTTATAAGTACCTCATTTTTAAATACTTAAATGTATCTTCTTATTGTTGCACTTACGGTTATCCACATCTATGGATAGATTTCCACACTTTCAAGTCTGTGAATGGTTTACATTTACCTTGTTAACCTCTACAGCAGATTGTAGAATGTTTTTGTCTGTAAAAATTTTAAAATGAAAACTCTATTAAACGTTGCTTTGGTGTTGTTTTTCAGCACACAGTTATTTGCCAAATCAGATGGTGTATCCAAACCGCAATTTCCGGGTGGCGATCAGGCACTCGTTAAATATTTAGATAATAACCTGAAATACCCTGAAGAAGCACAGAAACAAAAATGGCAGGGAAAAACCTTAATTGCCTTTACGGTAAATGAAGACGGAAGCATCAGCAATGCACGTGTGTTACAGTCTTCCAAACTGGTGTTAGACAATGAAGCACTCCGCATTGTGAAGTCGATGCCTAAATGGGCCCCGGCTGTGCAGGATGGTACACCTAAAAAAGAAATGGTGGTGTTGCCGGTTAATTTCGATCTGACTAAAAAAAATATACAATACTAAAGGCCGAGTGCTGAATAATACATGAAATCAAAGGAAGAAATAGTACAAAACTGGTTGCCGCGATACACCGGCAAGAATTTAGAAGATTTCGGTGAGTATATTTTGCTGACCAATTTTTCAGGATATGTCCGGTTGTTTGCAGAATGGAATAATGTTGAAATTGTAGGGCAAGATAAGCCAATGCCAAATGCCACGGC
>JADLAJ010000029.1 GCA_020848255.1 Chitinophagales bacterium | reverse complement strand
ATTTATACTTTCAGATGCTCAAAAACAAGATAAGGCTGTGATTGCAAAAAAATGATTAGAATTGATTACATTTGTGACCTCAATTTAATAAGAAGATACTTGTTGTAAACACTTAACAGTGTGTCAATAAGCTTTATAATTATGTAATATGAATATTGCCGTAGTTGGAACAGGATACGTTGGTTTGGTTTCCGGGACATGTCTGTCAGAAACAGGAAATAATGTTGTTTGCGTTGATATTGACGCCGATAAAGTTGCGAGATTAAAGGCCGGACAAATTCCAATTTATGAACCGGGTCTTGAAGTACTCTTTCAGCGTAATATAAAAGAAGGCAGATTACATTTTACAACAGATCTGGAATACGCTATCAAAGATGCTAAGTTGATTTTTTTAGCATTGCCGACGCCTCCCGGAGAAGACGGAGCAGCTGACCTGAAATATGTATTGGGCGTTGCTGATCAGCTGGGCAGAATAATGAAAGATTACAAAGTAATCATCAATAAAAGTACGGTACCGGTTGGTACGGCAGAACGCACTACATCCGCTATTGCAAAAAATGCTACTGTAGAATTTGACGTGGTTTCCAACCCTGAATTTTTGAGAGAAGGAGTTGCAGTCGATGACTTTATGAAGCCGGACAGAGTTGTTGTAGGAACAACATCCGAAAGAGCTCGTAAGTTAATGGAAGAATTATATCGTCCGTTTGTGCGTCAGGGAAATCCGATTATTTTCATGGATGAACGCAGTTCTGAAATGACAAAATATGCAGCCAATTCATATCTGGCCGTTCGTATCTCTTTTATGAATGAATTAGCTAATCTTTGTGAAAAAACAGGTGCTGATGTTGAAACAGTTCGCCAGGGAATGGGCAGTGATAACAGAATCGGCAAACGCTTTTTATTCCCCGGAATCGGTTACGGTGGAAGTTGTTTCCCGAAAGATGTACAGGCATTAGCCATGACAGCGGAAGAAAACAACTACGATTTCAAGATATTGAAAGCCGTAATGAATGTAAATGAAATTCAGAAGCATATTTTAGTGGAAAAAATCATCAGCTATTACGGTGATGATTTATCCGGTAAAAAAATTGCACTTTGGGGTTTAGCATTTAAACCAAATACTGATGACATCCGTGAAGCACCGGCATTATATATTATTGAAGATTTATTAAATGCAGGTGCAGAAATCGTGGCATACGATCCTGAAGGAATGTCTAACGTTCAACAATATTTTTCAGGATTACCTGCAGAAAAAAAATCTAAATTAAATTTTGCAGATAATTACTATAAAGCAGCTGAGGGAGCTGATTTTCTTGCAATTTTAACAGAATGGACAGAATTCAGAACACCTGATTTCTCAAAAGTTAAATCATCTTTAAAAGAACCTGTAATTTTTGACGGTAGAAATTTATACGATTTGGAAGATATGAAGAGAGCTGGGTTTTATTATAACAGTATCGGAAGAAAAACAATCACCATTCAATAATTAAGAAATGTCTCAAGATAAGAAAAGAGTATTAATTACAGGAGCAGCAGGATTTTTAGGGTCCCATTTATGTGATCGTTTTTTGAAAGAAGGCTATCATGTTATCGGTATGGATAATCTGATTACAGGAAATATCAAAAATATAGAACACCTTTTTCCGTCTAAAGACTTTGAATATTACCATCACGATGTAAGTCGCTTTGTGCATGTGCCCGGAAAACTCGATTATATTTTACATTTTGCATCTCCTGCATCGCCGATAGATTATTTGAAGATGCCTATCCAGACATTGAAAGTAGGTTCTTTGGGTACACATAATTTGTTAGGATTGGCAAAAGAAAAAAAAGCTAGAATGCTGATTGCTTCCACATCAGAGGTATATGGTGATCCAACCGTGCATCCGCAACCGGAAGAATACTGGGGCAACGTAAACCCTGTTGGACCAAGAGGTGTTTATGACGAAGCAAAACGCTTTCAGGAAGCCATCACTATGGCTTATCATAATTTCCATGGTGTAGAAACAAGAATTGTCAGAATATTTAATACATACGGACCAAGAATGCGTTTAGATGATGGTCGTGCATTACCGGCATTTATGAGCCAGGCTTTGAATGGCGAAGATTTGACGATGTTTGGGGACGGTTCGCAAACACGTTCTTTCTGTTATGTTTCGGATTTAGTGGAAGGTATTTATAGATTATTATTAAGTGATTATCACTTGCCGGTAAATATTGGCAATCCGCAGGAAATTACTTTATTGCAATTTGCAGAAGAAATCTTAAAACTGATAGACACAACCTCTAAAATTGTGTATTTGCCATTACCTAAAGATGATCCGAAACAACGCAAACCGGATATTACAAAAGCAAAAAATATTTTGGGCTGGGAACCAAAAGTAGATCGTGCAGAAGGACTGAAAATAACATTAGACTACTTCAGGAAAGAGCTCGGGAAATAAGTAGCTACTTAAACCAACTCGCATATTTCACATAATTATTGGCAATACGCTCGTTTTGATCTTTAAAAACTTCTTCGGAAAGTTGTTTCACTTTTTTTGCAGGAACACCCGCATAAATACTGCCGGCTTCCACGCGTGTATTTTCTAAAACCACAGCACCAGCCGCAATCAGCGCATTTTTTTCTACGTAGCAGTTATCCATTACAATCGCGCCCATACCTATTAGCACATTGTCTTCCAGCGTGCAGCCATGAACCAGCGCATTATGTCCGATGGAAACATTATTACCAATAACCACTTTGGTTTTCTCGTAGGTGCAGTGCAACACAGCTCCATCCTGAATATTTACCTTGTTGCCTATTCTTATAGAATTTACGTCACCGCGGACTACCGCGTTGAACCAGATACTGCAGTCATCGCCCATTTCTACATCACCAATCACTGTAGCGTTAGGCGCTATAAAACAATTTTCACCAAACTTTGGCGTTATTTCATTGCAGGGTAGTATTAATGCCATTTTTTTATAAATTTATACTATGATACAATTTAAGATTCAGAATTTAAAATTCAAATTAATACTGATATTATTTGTGGCGGTATTTTTGCAGTCATGTGCCGCCGCTAAAGCAAAAAAATGCCAGTGTCCGACTTTTGGAGACAGCAAGAGACATTAACCACTAACTTCTGCTGCCAATGTAAACCCCAATTAATATCACAAATAATCCAAAAAGATGTATGGGTAAAATTCTTTCCTTATCCAGTAATCCCACAATAACACTCACCAAGGGAATAAGATAAGTCGTCATGGTGGCAAATAAGGCAGAAGTTCTCTGTATAAGAATATTAAAAAACACCAGCGCATATCCTGTTCCGAAAGCCCCCAGCAGTAGTAAATATTTTATACTGCTCCATGCAACAAGCGGTTCCTGCTGTATTTGATGAAAAGCACCGGAATAATAAAGATAGGCAAGTGTAAACGGTGCTGCAAAACTATATTGTAATAATGCTATAATCACCGGGTTTTCTGTCTGAAAATTTGATTTAAAAATGTTGGCATTAAAACCATAACAAACAGTAGCGAGTAGAGGCATTAAAATGAAAATATTGATTCCTGAAAATCCTTTTTGCTTGGAAAGCACAATAATGATGGCACCAACAAAGCCTACAATAACTCCAATAATTTTATTTTGTGTAAGGCCTACACCAAAAAATAAACTGCCAATTAATAAGGCAAATAAAGGTGTTGTGGAATTCATGATGCCGGTCAGTCCGCTGTCGATTTTCGTTTCTGCCGTACAAAATAAAACAGCCGGTATCAGATTGCCAAATAAACTTAAAAGAGGTATGTATTTCCATTTGTGAGACGGAATACTCAGTTTTTTGTAATTGAGCATAATGAGCGGTATGAGTGCAATAAAAGCAATACTCATACGGAATGCTGCCACCTGCATCGGCTGAAACACCTCTAATCCTTTCTTTATAAAAAAGAAAGAAAAGCCCCAAACCACCGATAATCCGGTGAACATGACCCAGTCGCCAGCCTGTATTTTTCTCTGTTGCTCCATGCTGCGCGCAAAGGTAACAATTAGAATTAAGAGCCATAAAAAAACTGGCAAGTATTTTGTACTTTTGAAAGTATGAAAAAATGTGTTTTTTCTTTTTTACTCTCAGTACTCTTTGCGTCTACAGTATTTGCACAAAATGAAATAAAACTGGTGAAAATTGAAGACTTGAAAAAAGTATACCTTAAGACGAATGATACAACGTATATCATTAATTTTTTTGCTACATGGTGCGGGCCTTGTATGATGGAGATGCCCATACTGAATAAGTTTTATGATGAACATCAGAACACCAACATACAGCTGATTTTTGTAAGCCTGGATAATTCCGGCACTTTGAAAAAATTGCCGGCAAAAATGAAAAAAATCGGTGTGCAGGCTCCGGTGTATTTGCTGAATGAAAGCAGTGACTTTTCCTGGCTGCCTTATATTGACAAGCGCTGGCAGGGCAGTATCCCGGCTACAATGGTGGTGAACAGCAAAAAAAACATCAAAGCTTTTTTTGAAACACCCATGGAAAAAGGACAACTGGAATTTTATCTGAAAAAACTGGGTCTGTAAAAAATCTTACTGCCCACTACTCACCACTTATTACTAAGTCGTACATTTGTATCATTCTATGACGATTTTTGAACGCGTTCTCGGCGGAAATATATTTTTTGATTTTTGGAAACAACTCCAACAGTACATCTTTTCGGAAGGCCGTTTTATACAACTAATTACGTTACAACCCATAGAAATTTATAAAACGGAAACAGAACTCGAAATAGACGGTGCAAAAGTGAAACTGTTTATTAAAAGCAATGTCGAAAACCTGATGCAGCGCAGAATTGAAAGGACTATTAATTTACTTACCTTAAACCTTGCCGAGAATCAGAAGAAATCGGCTTATGATTTTGATGTAATTATAAAAGCACAGATGGCATATGAGGATGTCTCAAAGTTTTTTAATCATCATTTTGCTGCACAAACCTACACGATAGAAGAAAATAAATATCTCTTATACATTGAGCAATTTCAATTTAGCAATCAGGGGACCAAAGCGGTAGTTCATATGCCGTTTGTTTTAGAATCCAAACGTTGGTTTTTAAAACGGAAAATGAGCGGAACCGCTGTATTTAAAGGCTCTATCAATTTTCATCAGCCAAAATATGTCGTAAAAACACGCAACCTGAATTACGAATTGGAAACAGGCAGTCTTATATTAAAAGCAATAGATAATCTATATCATCAGCAGTTAACGGCGTTTTTAGCAGGGTTTTTACAATATAATTTTAAAGAAGAATTGTTGCATGCTAAAACGGAAGCACAGGAACAGATTAATTCATTCCAAAGCCAGACCAACTGGATAAACGGCAATATCGATGAATTGGACCTGGAGCGCATTACCATTGAAAACGAAGGAATTCATGCGGTATTTTTAGCGGAAGGAAAACTGCATTTAATTCGTTAAATTTGACCTTTCAAAAGAATTATGTACGAACAAACATTACACAAAACACCGGTAGAAAACAAACGATTTCTGGTTACAGGCGGCGCCGGTTTTATAGGATCTAATATCACTGAGTATTTATTGCAGCACGGTGCAAAAGTGCGTGTTTTTGATAATTTGGCAACGGGAAATATTGAAAATTTAAGTGAATTTAGAACGAATCCCAACTTCGAATTTTTTGAAGGAGATTTGCGAAGGGTGGAGGATTGTGCTAATGCCTGTAAAGGAATAGATGCTGTTTGTCACCAGGCTGCCATCGGTTCTGTACCGCGTTCCATTAAAGATCCGGTTACTTCTAACGATGTGAATGTAGGAGGATTTGTCAATATGTTGACGGCAGCCAAAGATGCCGGTATCAAAAGGTTTGTGTATGCATCCTCCTCGTCTGTGTACGGCGATGAACCAAATTTGCCCAAAAAAGAAGAAAGAATCGGTAATCCTTTGTCGCCATATGCTGTTACAAAATTTACGAATGAAGTCTACGCCAGTGTATTTGCCCGTTGTTATAATCTGGAGTTAATTGGCTTGCGTTATTTCAACGTATTTGGCCCCAAACAAGACCCATATGGTGAGTATGCAGCAGTAATGCCCTTGTTTATCAAAGGATTACTGGAAGATGAGGCGCCTTATGTAAACGGCGACGGAGAGCAGACCCGCGATTTCACTTTCGTACACAATGCAGTTCAGGCTAATATTTTAGGTTTAACAACGGATAATCCGGCTGCATTTAATCAGGCATACAACGTGGCATTTGGTGAACGTTTTACTATTAACCAAATGTACGACGCCATCAAAAATTACCTGAAAAAAGATATTAATGCCATTCATCGAGAACCACGTGCAGGTGATATCCGTGATTCACTGGCAGATATTTCAAAAGCACATAATTTGATGGGCTATTCACCTCAATACTCCTTTGAACAAGGCTTGCCTTTGACCATAGAATATTTCAAAAAAGTATTCGGTGCTTAGAATTGCCTTAAAAAATGTGAAATTCTGCAATATATTCATTAATAAAACCTTATAACGGTATTCCATATGCTGATTTTGGCGTTAAAAATGTATCTTTGTTCCTCTTTTTAACACACACTCTTGAGCAAGAGCCTAAAAATATTTTGTCTGCTGTTAACCATGCATTTTGGTACCAAAATGGTATGCGCGCAGGAAAATGAATTTGGATGCTGGGCTGGAACCGCGGTTTACCTGGGGGATTTAAATCCAACAGTTTCTTTTAAAAATGCACGATGGGCAACAGGTATTTTTTACCGTTATAATTTTAACAACAGAATGGCTGTCAGAGCGGAAATGAATTATGGTTTTTTAGATGCTGCCGACAGCAGAATAAAACGATATCCGTATTTGCAGGCTCGCAACCTGAGTTTCAAATCACAACTGGTAGAGTTTGCAACTACCTTTGAAATAAATTTCTTTAAATATTCATTGATAAAAGCCAGAGATACCAAAAGATGGACGCCCTATATTTTTATGGGTGGTAGTTTGTTTTATTATAATCCATATACAACGCTGGACGGAATAAAATACAAATTAGAGCCGGTTGGGACTGAAGGGCAAAAAACGGCCAACCGTCCAACTAAAAACAGAGGGTATGACCATTATGCTTTTGCTATTCCGTATGGTTTGGGTGTCAAGATTGCCTTGAATAGAAACTGGGCGATTAATTTGGAGGCAAGCAGCAGAATAACGTTTACAGATTATATCGACGATGTGAGCGGTGCTTATGCAGAACCAGAAGATGTAAATTTTATTACCAACGGAATTAATGTCGGACCAAGTTTGGCGGACAAATCAGCAACGAATATCGGTATTCCCGGAAAACAAAGAGGTACCAGCAAAGATAAAGACAGATTTATGTTTGTAGGCGTGTCCTTAACTTATACCATCAATACATTAAAGTGTCCTAAAGTATTATAAAAATTGAATACGAGCGAAGAAATAGCATATAAAGAAAAAATCGATACCACGCGATTGCCGGAGCATATTGCCATCATTATGGATGGCAACGGACGTTGGGCAAAAGCACAGGGCAAACATCGTATTTTTGGTCATAAAAACGGTGTGAAGGCAGTTCGCGAAGTAACGGAAGGTTGTGCGGAAATCGGCGTGAAACACCTGACCTTGTATGCATTCTCCACCGAAAACTGGAATCGTCCGAAGATGGAAGTTTCTGCATTGATGGAACTGTTGTTTTTGACGATTGGAAAAGAAATTAAAACGCTCCAGAAGAATAATATCCGTCTTAATGCCATAGGCCATATTCACAGTTTACCTGAATCCAACAGGAAAGCACTGACCGAGGTGATGGAAGCGACTAAAAACAATACGAGAATGACGCTCACGCTCGCATTGAGTTATGGTTCCAGAGAAGAATTAACCGAAGCGGCAAAAAAAATAGCAATAGATTTTAAAGCCGGTAGAATAACACTGGATGAGATAAGCCAGCAGATAATGGGTGACCATCTGTATACCAAAGGAATGCCTGACCCGGAGTTGATGATACGCACCAGCGGAGAGCACAGAATCAGTAATTTTCTGCTTTGGCAATTGGCTTATACGGAACTCTATTTTACAGAAAAATTCTGGCCGGAGTTTACAAAAAACGATTTGTATCAGGCGATATACGATTTTCAAAATCGAGAAAGACGATTCGGAATGACCAGCGAACAAATAAACGAACAATTAACCAACAACTAATAATGACAATGACTTTTACTAAAAAAATAGCAATACTTCTGATATTTGGTTCTTGGTTTTTAATAAACAATTCTAATGCTCAGCAAATTGACACATCTATTGTCAATTATAAAGACCCTAAGAAATTCAGAGTTGCAGCAGTAGAAATCAGTGGCACTCAGTTTCTCGACAAAAATATTATCCGTTCTTTAACCGGCATAAAAATCGGTGATTTAATTTCCATTCCAGGAGATGATATTACTAAATGCATTAAAAATTTATGGAAACAGGGATTATTCGGTAACGTAAAAATTTATGCAGATAAATTTGAAGGAGAGAATGTATACCTGACAGTTGATGTACTGGAAAAACCGAGATTGAATGAAATTACATTAAAGGGATTGAAAAAAAGCGATGCGGATGATCTGAAGAAAAAATTGGATTTGTTAAAAGGGAAACCTTTAACAGAAGCATTAAAATTGAATGTTAGAAATACCATTGCCGATCAGTTTGAGGATAAATCCTACCTGCGCCCAATGATAGACATAGTAGAGAAAAAAGACGAAGGACTGGTAAATAGTTCATCCTTAATTGTGAATGTAGACAAAGGCAAAAAAGTAAAAATAAACAACATTGAATTTAACGGACGTGTAAACGGGGAACTTGCCAAGATGAGAAAGGTGATGAAAGACACCCGTGAACGTTCCAAAGTGGAGATTTTTGTGAAAGACAACAGAAGCAGAAAACAAAAGGCTAAAGATGCTTTGTATACGTTGGCGAACCTGAACTCTAATTCTGTCAAAGATTTCTTTATGGACCGGTTCAGAATCACATTCAAAGGATCTAAGTTCAATGAAAGAAAATATGAAGATGACAAGCAAAAACTAATTGACTATTATAATAACAATGGCTTCAGAGATGCACGAATTACGTCGGATACTGTGATTGATGATGAAGACGGAAACGTAAGCATCAAAATGAATATCGATGAGGGACACCGGTATTATTTCGGTAATATTCAGTTTAAAGGTAATTCCAAATTTCCGACAGAAACATTAACACGTGTGCTGAATATCAAAAAAGGAGATGTTTACAATGCAGAATTATTACAAAAACGTCTGACACAGGATGCTGACGGAGGCGATATCAGTTCATTATACTACGATGACGGATATTTGTTCTTTAGCATTAATCCGGTGGAGATTGCGGTAGAAAATGATTCTATTGATTTGGAAATCCGCATCAACGAAGGACCGCAGGCTACCATCAAAAATGTAATTATAGAAGGCAATGACAAAACCAATGAACACGTTATTCGTCGTGAACTGCGAACGTTCCCGGGTGATAAATTCAGCCGTTCTGATTTAATTCGTTCACAAAGAGAAATCGCAAACTTAGGGTTTTTCGATCCGCAGGAAACAAAAGTAGAGCCGATTCCTAATCCGGTAGACGGAACCGTAGACATTAAATATACGGTAAAAGAAAAATCAGCAGATCAGGTGGAGTTATCTGCCGGCTGGGGCGGAAAACAAGGCGGTTTAATCGGAACCCTCGGTTTAAAATTCAACAACTTCTCTTTAAGAAATATCTTTAATAAAAAAGCATGGTCTCCGCTGCCTACCGGCGACGGACAACAATTGACCGTGCGTGTGGAAAGTAATGGAAAGCGTTATCAGAATTATAACTTCTCCTTTACGGAACCCTGGCTGGGCGGTAAAAAACCAAATGCATTTACTATTGCAGCTTTCCGTTCCCGTATTCAGGATGTGAACGGTAGTACTGTGTTGGGAAAACAAATCACCAATGGTCTTTCTGTTTCTCTGGGAACCCGTTTGAAAAAACCGGATGATTTCTTTATAGTTCAGGCAGCTGCAAACTATTACGGCTATAAACTGGATAATTTCTCCAACAGATATTTTGTAGACAATCAACCTTTAGATAGCGGTAAATTCAACAACTTAAACTTCAAAATTGCTATTTCCAGAAACTCCATCAATCAACCGGTATTCCCTACCGGCGGAGCAAAAGTAGAAGCGTCATTGCAGTTTACTCCTCCATATTCTTTATTCAGAAAAGATAATAATTTTGAAGGAAAAACGATTGCAGAAAAGTATAAATTGATTGAATACCACAAATGGAAAGTTAGCATTGACTGGTACCAGTCTCTGGGGAAATCTAAACTGGTATTGCGTGGTTCAGCTAAATTCGGTTTCCTCGGTACGTTTAATAAAAAAGTGGGTACTACTCCCTTTGAGCGCTTCCAGGTAGGGGGTAATGGTATTCCTTCGAACGTAACATTGTTTGGTACGGATGTTATAGCACACCGTGGTTTTGAAGGGGATTATTCAACTTCAGGAGGTGATCCTATTTACAATAAATTTTTGTTAGAATTAAGATATCCGTTCTCCTTAAATCCATCCGCTACTATTTACGGGTTGGTGTTCTTCGAAGCGGCGAATACATACGCAACCTTTAAAGACTATAATCCATTTAAACTGAAAAAGAGTGTGGGTATTGGTGTACGTGCCATTTTACCGATGTTTGGTTTGATTGGTATTGACTATGGCATACGATTTGATAGTGCTAATGGTAGTCCGATAAAACCAAGTAACGGATTTTTTGATTACATAGGAAAAAATGGAAATATTTCATTCATCCTTGGATTTGAACCGGAATAAAAAGTATAACTAAAAAGAAATAAAATGAAAAAATCAATTGTATCATTCATCTTGGTTCTTGGCGCTTTGTTCCTTGTGCAAAGTACATACGCACAGCGTTTTGCTTATGTAGATACTAAATACATTCTGGAAAAATTGCCGGACTACAAAGCAGCTCAGCAAAAACTGGATGATCAGGCGGCAACGTGGCAAAAAGAAATTGACACAAAAAACGAAACGCTGAAAAAAATGTATACAAAATATCAGGCGGAAGAATTTTTGCTGACAGCAGATTTGAAGAAACAACGTGAAGATGAAATCGTGAAAGCAGAAGACGAACTGAAAGATTTGCAGAAAAACCGTTTCGGATACAATGGCGATTTATTTAAGAAAAGACAGGAATTGATTCAGCCTATTCAGGATAAAGTATTTGATGCCGTACAAAAAATAGCACAAATGCGTTCTTATGATTTTATTTTCGACAAAGCTTCCGGAGGTGCCGCGATGCTGTACACCAATCCTCAATATGACGTGAGCGAAGAGGTTTTGAAAAAATTAGGCATGTAATTTGAATAACATTAATCAAAGTAAAAAATAATACTTAAACCAAACAAAAATTAAAAAGTAAGAGATGAAAAAAATCAGTACCATTATTATCGTAATGTTTGCATTGGTAGCAAGCACATACGCACAGAAAGTAAGCAAATTCGGTTATTTAAATTCTTCTGAATTAATCAGCTTAATGCCGGAAACAGCAAAGGCAGATTCAGCTATAGATAAATATACTGCAGAATTAGACGCATTGGGTCAGCAAATGTATGCTGAGTATCAAAAGAAAACAACGGAAGCTCAGGCAAAAGCTAAAACAATGTCTGAGGAGCAGTTGAATCTGGTAGGTCAGGAGTTGGCAGATCTGGAAAAACGTATTACAGATTTCCAACAATCAGCTCAGGACAAAATCGGCGCAAAAAAAGATAAATTGTATGCACCTATCCTGCAAAAAGCAAATGAAGCTATCAAAACTGTAGCAAAAACAAACGGATTTACATATGTCTTCGATTCTGCAGCAGGTTCTATCCTGTATGCAGAAGAGTCTGATGATATATTACCATTGGTAAAAACATTCTTAAAATTACCGGATCCGAAACCAGTTGTGAAACCGGCACCGGGCACAGCACCAAAATAATTTTAAATACATAGATAGTATAACGCGTCCTAATAATCAGGACGCGTTTTTTTGTTTTACAGATAAGTTTTAAGACATTTGTTATATGAACAACAATGCACATGCACCCATCGGGTTGTTTGATTCTGGCATCGGCGGATTGACCGTGGC
Source organism: Chitinophagales bacterium (assembly GCA_020848255.1). Lineage (GTDB taxonomy): Bacteria > Bacteroidota > Bacteroidia > Chitinophagales > JADIYW01 > JADJSS01. The sequence continues at coordinate 300 of JADLAJ010000029.1, read as the reverse complement.
AAATGCAATTCTGGAGCAACTGCCTAATGAATCGCTGATTTATTTCGGAGATACGGCGCATCTTCCGTATGGCGATAAATCAGCAGATACTATCCGGTATTTTACTAAAACGATTGGTTCTTTTCTGTTATCGAAAGAATGCAAGATAATTGTGATTGCCTGTAATACGGCATCCTCTGTTGCCTTTGATATGCTGGAAAATATGGCAGGCGATAAGGCATACGTGTTTAACGTGATTGATGCCGTAGTGGATGAAATCATCAGAAAGAAATATAGAAAGGTTGGTGTAATTGGTACGCT
>JADLAJ010000028.1 GCA_020848255.1 Chitinophagales bacterium | reverse complement strand
GACTTCAATAAATTATTAGTACCAACGCCAAAAGTTGGAGATAAAGACAGTAATAATATTCCTGATTTTAAAGAACAGTCTTCATTTAAAGGAATCTTTACTTCTATTGGTGATGCACCGGGCGGTTTTAAAGAAGAAATGCGCGAATGGACGATGGGCATCGGTACAGAATACTGGTATGATCATATTTTTGCTGCACGTTTGGGATATTTCCTCGAGGCAAAAGATAAAGGAAACAGAAGATTTGTATCTGCCGGTGTGGGTGTGAAATATAGTGTATTCGGGTTAGATTTTTCTTATTTGATTCCTACAGGTGCTGCCAGAAATCCGCTGGATAATACTTTCAGATTTACTTTGAAATTTGACTTCGCTAAATTGGGCGGAAATAAAACAAATGACGAAGGAGATGACATTAATGACAAAACGGATAAAGTAGATAAATCTACCCGTAAAAAATTAAAAGCTAAGTAGACGTCAACTTACTACATAAAATAAAAAAGCACAGGATTTCCTGTGCTTTTTTATTTTAACGAAACTTGTTATAGTTCAAATACTATTTGATAAACTGCTCTTTGTGCAGTGAATTTTCCTGCGAATTTTTCCGTCACATCTTTTTGTAAAGCAGGTGCTGCTTTTTGTGTGTATTCATTATATTTTGCTGCTGATTCAGTCAGGTACTCGATATTGTACGTTGTGATATTTTCATCGTTGTTTTGCAATGCTTTTCGCATACTTGCTTTTGTAAAATAGCCGCTGTTTAATACGTCTGCAATATGCTTATCCTGCATAAAATCAAGCCATTCCTGTTCCGAGGTTTTATTAATGTTAATGGTTACGCTGTAGAGATACATAATATGATTTTTCTATGTTAAAAAAGGATTGGTTCTGCTCTCTGCACTGATAGTGGTACTTGGACCATGGCCGTTAAAAATTTCAGTAGCATCATCCAGCACCAGCAATTGTGTTCGTATAGATTTTTTAAGCGTATCATAATCACCACCCGGTAAATCGGTGCGTCCAATACTTCCCTGAAATAACACATCACCTACAATAGCATATAGTTCTTCCTTATTGGAAAAGCAAATACTGCCTGGCGAATGTCCCGGTGTAAACAAAACATCAAAAAGTACATCAACCAGTTGTAGTTGCTCGCCTTCTTTGATAAAATAACCCGGTTCGCATTTGTCAGGAATTTTGGCGCCAAACATACGTGCCGCTAAATCAGCACGTTGAAGAATAGGCAATTCTTTCTCATGGACACCTAATTCCAGATTATATTGCTCCGAAATAAACTTATTGCCATAAATATGGTCTAAATGACAATGTGTATTGAGCAGTTTTACTGGTTTTAACCCGTTTTTTTCAATATAAGCTGATAAAGCCTTCTGATCCTGCAAAGTATAACAGCCCGGATCTATTATCCAGCAGTCTTTATTTGTATGAGCGATAACATAAGTATTTTCCTGAAAAGGGTTGAAACAAAATGCGGCAATATCTGTCTTTATTTTAGCGTTATCCATAAGATTTTATGTGTTAATTTAGTATTTTTATTTAAATGGCATATGGAATATCCATTAATCACTTTTCTAATAGTGTAGGAAACTAAGTGGATATTTCTTTACTTTGTAAAAGTAGTAAAATAGCGGTTAGTAATATAGTAATAAGTATTGTGAATAATATGAAGAAAATAGACTTCTGTTTTTATAAAAATTGGTGTAATAAATTTCAGATTTTCCTGAAATCACTGATTTTTTTCTCATTACTCATCACTCAGTACCCTTTACTTTTTTCCCAAACCACTCAAGTGCAATTCGGGCAAAATCGCGTACAATACCATGCATTTGACTGGCAATATTACATCTCAGATAATTTCACCATTTATTTCTATCCCGGCGGACAGGAAATTGGAAAGTTTGTATGGACAACGGCTGAAATGAAACTGAAAGAACTGGACAAGCAAATGGATTTTCATTATCGTTCCAGAGTAGATATTTTAGTGTACAATGATATTACCGATCTGGCGCAAACCAATATCGGGTTAGGACAAGAGGATTATAATATTGGAGGTACAGCCGTATTGCGCGACAATAAACTGTTTTTACATTATGATGGTAATCACCGCCACTTGCAACGCGATTTAATGAAAGGTCTCTCGGATCTTTATATACGCCAGATGATGGCAGGAAGCAGCTTCGGTCAAAAAATTCAAAATGCCATTTTTTTAGTTTTACCGGATTGGTACAGAAATGGCTTGTCGGCATACATGGGCGAACCCTGGAATACCGAACTGGATGCGAAACTGAAAATGTACTTACAAACTGCTAAGAAACCAGATTTTAACAGACTCGTAGGCATCAATCCTGAATTTGCAGGACAGTCGTTCTGGTACATGATAAACGAAATGTATGGACGAGATGCCATTCCTAATATATTGTATGTAACACGTGTCAATCACAACATCAACAAAGGATTTGTTTATTCAGTGAATATGACGGTGGAGGATTTGATGCGCGACTGGAAAGAGTTTTATCAAAGCCGTTACCAGATTGATAATAAAGACAGAGATAGTACGAATAGTTTTACGAAAACAAAAATTAAGAAGAGAAACAACAATGAGATTGGAGATTTAAAAGTTTCAACCGATGGGAAATATGCCGCATACGCCGCATTCGATGGAGGATTCTATAAGATATTTCTACAGGATTTACAAACTAAAAAAACAAAGCAAGTTGGAAAAGGCGGCTTTCGTTCTGATCAATATCCCTTTGATAAATCATATCCAATTTTAACCTGGACAAAAACCGGTCATAAATTAGCCGTGATTTCAGAAAGAAAAGATGTTATACGTCTTAAACAAATTGATTTGGATAAAAACACGAAAACAAAAAATAACATCATTAAATTCCAGAAAATTTATGGTGCAGATTATACCAATAATCAGAATATGCTGATAGTCTCCGGACAAAATAAAGGACAAACGGATTTGTATTTATACAACACCGGAAACTCCACAACCACACAACTGAATAACGATAATTTTGATGATTTAAATCCTGTATATGTTAACTGGAACGGAAATGACGGCGTATTATTTTCTTCCAATAGAGTGGAAGAAAAATTGTACATCGAAAATGCAGATACTATACTGCCTACACATACTCTTGATTTATTTTATTACGACTTAAATAAACGCAGCACGGATTTGGCACGGATAACGGAAACGCCATTTGCCAACGAAAAAGCAATAGGAAATTATAACGATGCCTACTATACGTTTTTAAGTGATGAAAACGGCATCAGCAATCAGTATGTTGGTACGCTGGATAGTTTTTTTGTGGGAAAAGATTCTGTTGAAACAGAGATAAATGAAGAAACCGATTCGGCACAAACCATTAAACAGGAAGTGGATGTATATAAACTGAAAGGCGTTACATTTCCGGTGACTAATTTTTCAAAAGGAATAGAGCGAGCTGGTGTTTCCAGACAAAACAGTTATTTCTTTTTTGGTGTCAATAAGCGCAAAACATTTTTGTATACCAAGCAAAATATACAGGAAGAAGAATTGCTGAATATGAAATCATTTGGTCTTCGTGTTACATCTTTCCGGAAATTCTATAAAGAAACTGCATTAACTGCTTCTAATTATAAAAAACAGGTTGTCGCTAACAATAATAATTCATCTCCGGAAAAAAACACTAATACAGAAATCACATTAGATAGTTTCTACAGCCAACCATCAAAATACACGTTTGAATCAGACTATAATTCAACTATTCTGGCACCTAACATCCAAGCGCAAACCAAAATTGATTCAACAAAAATTATAGAAATAAATGATACCGTTAAAACCGTTGCGGTTGAGGATGAGCCGCCGCCGTTTTTACAAAATACTCCGGTGCCTGTCGTTTCGAATCAAAATGTAGAACGCACCACGGGACAAAAAATCAGAATATTGCCTTACCACGCTCGTTTTACTTCTGATTATGTGGTGACACAATTGGATAACAGTATTATGACACAAAATTATCAAAGCTATAAACAAAATGGTGGTCAATATAATTTTCCTGCATTAGGAGCCATGATAAATTTTGGTGTGAGTGATTTAATGGAAGATCATAAAATAATTGGCGGATTTCGCGTGCCTTTTGATTTTAAAGGATTTGAAACTTACATAAAATATATTAATCTCAAAAAACGCATTGATAAATCTATATTATACTACCGCAGATCAGATAAATTAAATTTTAATGTAGCAGACCAAAATGGAAATACACTTCCATTTATTTATACCGGAAAAACACGCACCAATTATTTTGAAACAGCTTTCAGTTATCCGTTTGATATTACTAAAAGTCTGCGATGGTCAGTATCTTACAGAAATGAAAGTCTGGATATTTCTTATACAGATCAGATCAGTTTAGCACTGAAAGATGTAAAAGAAAACTGGTTTTCCGGTCGTGTGGAATTTGTACATGATAATTCAAAAGAAATTCAGTTTAATATCTACAATGGTTTCCGTTACAAAGTTTATGCGGAATATTTTTACAATGCGAATGAAAAAAAATCCAATCTGTTCAATATTGGTTTTGATGTTCGACATTATCAGAAAGTATACAGAAATATTATCTGGGCAAACCGATTTGCCGGTGCGTCTTCCTTTGGACAACAAAAGATATTATATTTCTTAGGAGGTGTAGATACTTGGATAGCACCAAAATATGATTATAACATTCCTATAGCAGAGAATCAGAATTACGGTTTGCAGGCACCTGTTACAAATATGCGCGGATTGCCACAGAATACCAGAAACGGAAATAATTACTTGTTATGGAATTCTGAATTACGTATTCCTTTATTTTCTTTCTTTGCTAAGAAACCGTTGAAATCCGCTTTCCTGAGAGACTTCCAGCTGGTTGGTTTCTTTGACGCAGGTATTGCGTATAATTTTGCTAATCCGTTTGATAAGAATAATGCGAAAAGTACCGAAGTAGTTACACCGCAGCCAAATAATAATCCTATAGTCGTAACTGTCGACTATTATCGTAATCCATTTGTATTTGGTACAGGCGGCGGTTTCAGAACAAATATACTGGGTTACTTTATCCGCTTAGACACAGGCTTTGGATATGATGGTTTGCAGTTTAATAAAAAACCAGTATGGCATTTCTCATTAAGCAAAGACTTTTAGTACATAGCTCACAACTATTTAACCATAAACTATAGATTACCATGTTATATTCCATGACCGGCTACGGAAAGTCCAGCATTAAGCTCGGCGACAAATCCTACATTATAGAAATCAAATCACTGAACAGTAAATCACTGGATTTGAATTTTAAAGCAGTGGCAGAGTTACGCGGCAAAGAAATAGATATTCGTAAATTAATTTCCTCTCAGTTGATTCGCGGCAAAGTGGATTTGTTCTTTCAGGAAGAGAAATCAAACGGTATGGCCGGCGGACTGAATTTTAATCTGATAGAAAATTATTACCAGCAGCTGAAGAAATTTTCGGAAGAAAAAAATATTCCCTTAGGTGATGTAGTTCCGGCAATTTTGCGCTTTCAGGATATCAGTAAAGCCGAACTGGCAGAGTTAAATGATGATGATATCGTTGCCTTGTATAAAGGGGTAGAAGAAGCACTGAAGAATATTATACAATTCAGAAAAGATGAAGGTGCGCAGCTGGAAAAAGATCTGATAGATAGAATTCAGGCTATACAGCAATTGAAAAGTGAGCTGCAGCCACACGAAGAAAGTAGAATGGAGAAGCTGAGAGAAAAGTTGAAACAGGATGTGGTAAATCATGTGGCGGAAGGTGCTATAGATAATAACCGGTTTGAAGAAGAATTGATTTATTATCTGGAAAAAATGGATATCAATGAAGAAAAAGTGCGTTTGGACACACATTGCCTTTATTTTACGGAAACCTTGCAGGAAGAGGTGAT